>JAUVPN010000093.1 GCA_030598645.1 Hyphomicrobium sp.
GCTTTGGCTATGCCGAGTGAGACATTCGTAGAGACGGCATCGACGGTTCGTGCACTCCACGAGCGAACGCCACTTGGGTTTCTCGCCACAGTCTTCGCCGCCAATTTCCTAGCGCTTCTGAATTTATCGATGGTCGTCGTCGCTATGATGCCGATCGACAGAGCACTTGGCGCGCCTCAACATCTGACCCTGCAATTGCCTTGCGCCTTGTTTGGGGCCATGGTGTGCGCCGCTCCCGTCACGCCATATCTGTTGCGTCGTTGGGGCACGCGGCCCGTGTTGTTGACGGCGGTCACAGGACTTGCCGTCACCTCGGTGCTTGCCGCCTTGTGCAGCAATATCTGGCAGCTGGCCATGGTATTGTTCCTGAGCGGCTTGGCGAGCGCGCCCGTCGCGGCTGCGACGCAAGCCGGGGTCGATAGCCATATGCCCGGTGCCAACCGCGGCATCGGCATGGCGGTGTGGGGCGCCGGCATTTATGCCAGCGGTCTGCTGGGTCCGCTCATGGCAGGTTATTTGCTGGACGACTACGGCTGGCGAACGATTTTCCTGGTTCCGCTGCCGATCGCCCTGCTAACCGCGCTTCTGATTGCGAGGTTCGTGGAACCTTCACGGGTGAAGCCGGTGCCAGGCGATCTGGCAACGCTTGTTCTGGCGCCGCTCGCCATCATGTTCCTGATCGGCACCTGCTCGCTGGGACGCAGTCTGGGTTGGTCGCAATCCTACGTGCCCTACGCAACGCTTACCGGTCTCCTGATCGTCGCACCGCTTTATGCACTGCAATACCGGCGCACACAGGCGCCTGCGCTCGACCTTGGCTGTCTGCGCGATCGAAACGTGGCGCTCGCGCTTCTGCTCGTATTCTTCGCCAATCTCGTGGGCACCGGTCTGTTTCAGGTCGAGTTTCTTGGCCGCTATTCCCATTTGTCCGATCATGTGCTGGGGCTACGCACCACGATCGGCACGGTCGGTCTCCTCGGTGGAATGGCACTTGCCGCCTATCTGTGCCACGCGGGCCGCGCCGGCTTCGCATTGCTGGCCGCCATCGCCTTCAGCGCGATCTCCAAGATAGGGTTTTTGTTCTATGATGACCATACCGGAGCGATCGCCGCCATTTGGCCCGTGCTTATCGGCGGCGTGGGCTTCGGGCTGATGACCGCATCGCTTGCGACTTTGGCTTACGAAACCGTGAGTCCGCGACGGGCCGCCGATGTGGCCACGCTGTTTGTGCTTGTGATATTTCTGGGGGCGTGTCTGGGTACCGGCGTTCTCGATGAGGTTATTCTTGGATTTACGACGCTAGATGTCAGCGAAGGCATGAGCTACGCAGTAGCCAAGCAGGCTGCATTCAAGGCTGAGTTTTGGGTCGAGTTGGGGGTCACCTTGCTCCTGCTGATACCGGCCGTATCGCTTGCAAATGGTGCGCGCAAGCGAATGGCGTCGGGGATGTCGACATAATTGCCAGGTATGGATGAGCAAAGATGGACGAACCCTAATGTTCCACCATCGAGTTGTGTTTGTCGGCAGTGTGGTGGTGCTGGTGGTTGGCGTCGGAGCTACTTCACTCAACTCCAATGCCGGGCTTGATTGTCAAGCTGGCGTTGCGCCAAATGTCGACGCGGTCACCGCTTTCTTGCGCAATTTCTGCTACCGCAAACTGGGCTGGGCCAACGACATCAGGGTGCGTCCAACTGGACCTGTGATCGATGGAATCCAATATGGCGTGCACGGCAATGTGCGCATTTGGTACCCGCCAGCGGTGCTTGATTGGCTGAAGCGTGGCCGTCCGAACAAGGCAAAACTTCCCGACGGGACCTTGGTGGTGAAGGAGCAGTACGACGGTGTAACGGCCGATCAGCCCGGCAACCTGTCTGGTTGGACGTGGATGCTAAAGGCCGCTTCGGCAAGCCATGCCGGTTGGCTTTGGGGCTATACCGACCTCAAGAACGATGACTGGAACGTGGCCGAGCACTTCTTGCCTTACTGCATCAACTGCCACGCCGGCGCTAATAACAAACAGCTGCTCTTTTCTTCACTGAGCACAATTGTCGGGGACTACGTGACGCATGGGACAATCGACACCGCTGCGCCCAACGGCGTACCACCGACGGCCAAGCCCCATGGTGGCATCCATCAGATGCAGGACCTGCCGCATCCAAAGACCGCTCCAGATCCCGACTTTCTGGCCCTGTTCGATCAAATTGGTGTTACAGGGCCGGACGAAATCTTGCACTTGCCGCCGGCCGCCAAGGATCGGGTCGTGCCTCCTGCCGGGGAACTAAAGCACTTTGTCACCTCCGATGTCTGCAGCGCCTGCCACGACGCCAATAGTGAGCTGACATATCAGCTGCCCGACATGATGGTGATCGATGGCGACGGCGAACATTTGAACCTGTCGCCCTATGGCGAATGGAGCGCTTCCGTTATGGGCCTGTCTGGCCGCGATCCGATCTTCCACGCCCAGCTTGAGTCGGAGAAGGCGCTCCACCCCGACCTCGGCAATATCATCGATAATACCTGCTATCGCTGCCACGGCTCGATGGGACAGCACCAGCTACACATCGATCACGGCGAGGAACGCAACTTCTCCCATGACATGATCTACGCCGCTGGTGACCATCCGGACGCCAAATACGGTGCGCTGGCCCGCGACGGCATCTCCTGCGGCGTGTGCCACCGCATCGCTGAGAAAGACTTAGGGCAACCGGAGACCTTCACGGGCCAGTTCAATCTAGGCCCGGCGGACACGATCTACGGGCCGTTCGCCGATCCCAAGACCCATGCCATGGACCAGGCCACGGGCATACTGCCGGAGCACGCACCATGGATCAAGGAGTCGCGGCTGTGCGGCACCTGCCACACAGTGGTCCTCCCCGTGCTGGATGTGGACCGCCGATATGATGCAGCACAATTCGCTGCTGCACCGAAGACCCACGAGCAGACGACTTATCTGGAGTGGCTGAACAGCGCATACCAAGACGTTTCCCAACCGGTAGACGCAGGCTCGGTCAAGCGCTGTCAAACATGCCATATGCCACAATCCTACGATGGAAAACCATTGTCCTTCCGCATCGCCAATATTCAGGACTCACGCTTCCCCTATAACGAGAACCTGGCCGACGTCGAGAAGGTCGATGTGGAGCCGCGCCAGCCTTTTAGCCGCCACACACTGCTCGGCATCAATCTGTTTGTCATGGAGATGTTTCAGCAATTCTCCGATGTGTTGGGCGTGCAGACTAAGGATCCCAACATTGCCAGCCGGGAACATCCAGTGCCGTCGCTGCACTTCGCCGAACAGGAAGCGGTGAGGCTGGCGCGCGAGCAGACCGCGACTGTCTCCATTGATAAGATCGCCCGAGGTGATGAGAGCCTTGAGGTCGACGTCACGGTGACGAACCTTGCCGGGCACAAATTCCCCTCAGGCGTCGGTTTCCGTCGCGCCTTCCTTGAACTTAGGGTCGAGGACGCGGAGGGGAGGCTTCTGTGGGGCTCAGGCGTGCCCTCGAATCTTGGCGTTATCCTCGATGGCGAGGGCAAGCCGCTTGCCACCGAGTTTAGCAAGCGTGAGGTCCAGCCACATTACGCCGTCATAACGGCACAAGACGAAGCGCAGATTTACGAGACGCGCCATCGCAACAGTGCTGGGGAGCTCACCACCAGCTTCCTCGCGTTGAAAACGGAAGTGAAGGACAATCGCCTGCTGCCAGCGGGTTGGCGCGAAGATGGCCCCTATGCGGACATAACGGCGCCAAAGGGAATAAACGGCGATCCGGCTTATGCCGATGGAAGCGGCAGCGACCGCCTATCCTATCGCATCCCGCTCGACGCCATAACGGCAGCGGTTAGATTGCGGGCGATCCTGCATTACCAAACGATACCGCCCTATTATTTGCGCGACCGCTTCGCGACGGTACAGGGCCCCTCCACAAAGCGTCTGCATTTCATCGCCAGTCGCTTGGCGACAGAAGGAACACCTATCGAGGGTTGGACGGTCAGAGTCGCGGAAACAAAAGTCGAACTAGACTAGCATATCTCGCAGCTGTGACACCACGGTCGCAGGGCGCCGAGGATCAGAGAAGACGCTTGCCAGGTCTTTTAAGGCGAAGGGCGATATCGGAGTTAAGAGTGACGATGTCCGCTTTGGGTCATTAGCGGACATTGAGATGGGGGTCGGGCATGTCCGCTTTCCTGCACTAAGCGGTCGTATTCGGCGCCGAAATTGACGTCCGCTAAGTGCCATTAGCGGACATTCGGACCCGCCGTAGTTTCTGGTTTGACGGAATTCGGGTTAATGTCCTCTCTCATTGCGCAGAAGGTGAATGTCATGAAAATATTGGTTTCGGTTCTTGCCTTGGCACTTGCAGTGGGATTTGTCGCTGCATGTGAGCCGCCGGCCCCTCAGCCATTAACGAGGGCGGAATGCGAAAAGGCGGGTGAAAAGTGGGACGAAACGGCCCACGTATGTGACGTGCAAAGGTAATCGGCTAGCTGATGCGTGTGGCACCTAATGCCGGGTGCGGCGTATGACGGCTAACGAGGGCCGCCTTGCGCAGGAGTGGCGTTGGCGCTTCGCCAGTTTCTATGTTCGACGTTGAGGCACACACACATGAAAACTTGTCCAGACTGCAATGGCGATGGTGTCGTTGACAAAGATACGGACGATGAACGTCAATGCCCGACGTGCGGTGGCCTTGGTTTTGTACCTAATGATGACGACGATTATGAAGAAGTAATAAAAACATCAATCAAGCAGGGGATGCGTGAAAACTGCACGTCCATCTTCTGCCGGAAATTGCACGATGAGAGGCGAGGGCGGTTCGCTGTTACTTGAGAGAACATTCCCTGTTCTCATCTATAAATTCCCTTTTCATTGCGTAGGGAATTTCACTGCCAGTCCCTTGTGGATGCTCGCGTGAAGCGTGTGCGCCTCGGCCAATCTCGATGAAATTCCCTGTACTTTCCCGTAGATCAGGGAATTTGTGCTGTCGAGACAGGTTCGCCGCAGTCTCTCAGCACAGCCAGCCAGTCGCGGGCTTTTTGGCTCTCTGTCGGCCTTCACCAAATGCTCCCGAAGAAGCGCTGAATTGTGCCACTAACGCGCGGTGGTTCACTCTGGCTTGATGCCAGAGAGCGCGCCTCCGCGCGACAACACCGCGTCTCTCCCGGTTTATCTCAACTGGGCAGTTTCGGGGATCACATTAGCCAGACGAATGTCAATTTTGATGCTGAGCACGACCGCTTTGGGGGTAAAGCGGACATCCAGTTCTCCAGGAGATGCCCAGAGCCGAGGGTCACCCCAAGCGGTCACTTCAGCACCCCTCAGGAAGTGTGAGGTCGGTGCCGCGTAGAGCTGTGGCGGATCCGACGCCTAAGCGCTTCACGATCACCATGGCCTCGACCATGGTAATTTTCAATGACCGTATCCGATCCGCCGGCAAGTACATCACGTCGCCCGACATGGGAGTAGGCGCCTGCGGGAGAAACACAGCGACCCAGCCGTTCTCAAGTGCCTCCAGCAGGTACCCAATCTGCCAGCCACCCTCGATGCTAACCAATACCGGGTCTATACCTTCGGCGCTTTCGACCTGTGCAAGGCCTTCGGCCATGCTCTTTACGAGCTGGTACTGTGGGAGACCGCCCAGAAGGGAGTTCTCAGACCAGCGCATAACGCGCTTGCCCCATCCCGTGCGGGCGACAAGGCCGGCGACGAACGAGATGAAAATCAGTATCAGTACCGCGATGACAGTGATGCCCCCGGGGCCGAGCACTTCGTCCACACGTAAGAACTCCGAAATCGGTTCTGCGACCTTTCCCGCCAACCGCATAGCGTAGCGCAGGACGATCAGGACGAGGGCCACCGGCAAGAGGAACAACAGCCCACCAACGATCGTTGTTTTCAGAAATTCCGTCAAAGAAGTTCCTATCACTTGCTTCTGCAGAGCCATTTAGCCCTCCCAATGGGACCGTCCCAGATAATCTAATTTGGGGTGTCAGCGGATCGGTCGCCTCTAGCTTTGTCCGCGACGGCGATACGAGTATTGTTATCGATATCGTCTTCGACTGGGAACCTCCCCTTAATGGAGAGTAGACGGAATCACTGTTCGACCAGCATCACAACGCCTTTATCGACAGCATCGGTCACTAGCGGACATGTGAGCGCGAATGAGAGATGTCTGCTTTACGCCCAAAAGCGGACATGCGGTGGACCCGCTCGGAGAGTCCGCTATGTGCCATAGGCGGACTTCAGCGCTCAGCGTTTGATCCGGCCTAGCCGATCAGCCCTAGCTCCGAGAGCTGACCAATTGCGCGGTCAAAGTAGTTCTCACGCTACCACCATCCCAGCAGGCCGACACTCACTGTCTGCGACGCAATACCCACTTTTGCCCAATGATCCGTCTCAAGATAGCCCGCCCTGAAGCTTAGCGACCGAGTTACAGGAAACCCGGCTCTAACGGCCCAGCCGAAGCTTCCCCTGCGGTCGTCTTTCTCGATACCGTTCACAGTTGACTGCCCCCCGACATTGATCCCGGCACCTGCGGAAACCCAGATGCCCGACTGGAAACTGTACTCGACGCTTCCATCCACAATGTAAAGGGGCTCCTGCTGACGCAGATTGCCACCAAAGAACGATGTGTTGTCCGTATAGAAGCGCGCAATTCCAGTGGCCTCAAATGACCAATTGTAGAGCCGCTGATAAAAGCCAGCCTGGGGCGAGAAAGTGAACCGGTTGGTGCCAAGGTTCACCAGTTTGTCTTCAAGGTACTGACCGATCGGCAGTTGTACGCTAAGCGCTGCACCCACGATGGTTTCGACTTCAGCAGCTGCGCGGTAGGCTGCATAAGCCTCACCCGCAAGCGGCGGTGCCCCAACGAGGTTTATCGACAACTTTGCCAATGTGTCCGACCATCCCTCACGGTTCACAGTCGTCGGTACACCATCGACTAGGCCGTCCCAAGTTCCTGACTGCCAAGCTTGACGAATTTCGACACGTGCCGTTCTGTGAAGTAGCTCGAAAGTTCGGATGTAGCCAAGAAGCAAAGTGTCCAACTCCACTGTTACATCCTCGAGCCGAAGCGTGGGATCGACAGAAATATCACCCACGGTATGAGCAAAGTTGGTGGTGACGAAGTTCTCGTTGATCGGCAAATGGTTCCAGCGGCGAATTTCGACTTCTTGGGCGGAGAGTGGCGGAGCCATCCATAGCGTCAGTGGTCCGAGCGTGCTCACCGCGAACAAGGTGACACCCAGCTTTAAGCGCCAACCGGCAGGAGCGGTTGAACCAATAGACCCTTCCATGTCAGGCATATCCCCAACTCTCGTCCGAAAAGGATCTATCCTACTAGGCGAGAGAGCGGATGTCTGCTTTGGGTCAAAAGCAGACATTTGGGCGTGCGTTTTGGATGTCCGCTTTACCCCCGAAAGCAGACATTGTCAGCGCTGAAATCGATGTCCGTTAAGTGCCAATAGCGGACATCAGTCCTTAGTAGAGCGTGAACGACCATCTTCATGTTCTTGCGGGGTGGTATTCACGGCCTTAGGCGTCGGTCGATCTTGAGGACTATCCTTGCGCCCCGGCGACAAGCCTGCCATGTCATCGTCAAGCACGACGAGGTGGCAGCAGGTCAATGACCAAAATTCAAGACGTGATCGGGACGGCCTTCATCGTAGCCGAGTACCGTGCGCGAGAGAATGGGGAGCAAAATCCCCTCTATCGCGATCCAATCGTTCCGCTGTTTCTCAGTGAACAGACACGGCAAGCGGCCGACCGTATTGCAGCGGGTTTTCCGCCAGGCGGGCAGTGCGTGAGGCTCCGCACACGCTATTTCGACAATCGGCTGGACGAGCAGCTTGCCTGCGGCTGCCGACAGGTCGTCATCCCAGGCGCTGGTCTCGACACCCGTGGGGTACGCAAACAAGTGCCCGGCGTTACCTATTTCGAGATCGATGATGCGGACATCCTCAACTTTAAGCAGACGCGGCTAGCCGAAGCGGGAATCAAAGCACGGGTCGTCTTCATCCCCGGCAACTATGTCGTCGACGGCCTGCTCCGGCTGCTCGCCGCCAACGGATTCGACTTTGACTTGCCGACCTATGTTATTTGGGAAGGCAATACCATGTATCTCAATCGGCGAGCGGTGCTTAAAGTCTTGACAGATTTGCGGAACAGCCTCGGAAGGTTTGCCATCTCCTTCGATTATGTGAACGAGGCGGTGATCGCCTATGCAACGGGCGATGAACGACTATCTTCCTTCGTCAAGCGCTTCGCCGATATGGGTGCCCCTTGGAGCTTTGGTATCGACGATCTCGACACGCTCGCCAGCGATGCAGGCTTGAGCGTGATCGACAACGTAAAAGTAGTCGAGCTGTTTCGCACCTTCTGGCCAAACCGGCAGATCGATTCAAAGTTCTACAACAATTACGCGCTGTGCACGCTCGCCGCGCAGTGAGTCCCCAGTAGGAGTAACCCGCCGCCTAACTGTCCGCTTTGGGTCTGGGCCCGTGAAAACACGCGCGAGGCCATTTGGGACGCCTTCAAGCGTAAGGAAGTCTACGCGACCACTGGCACGCGGATGACGGTGCGCGTCTTTGCCGGTTGGGACTTTGAGCCCTCAGAAGTTCAGCGCCCCGATTTCGCTGCACAGGGGCATGCGCGTGGCATTCCCATGGGCGGTGATCTGTCTGCCGCGCCCGACGGTAAGTCCCCCACCTTGATCGTCCGCACCTTGCGCGATCCCGATGGGGCTAACCTTGATCGCATCCAGATCGTCAAGGGCTGGCTCGATAAGTCCGGCAAGACGCGTGAGAAGGTCTACGACGTTTCATGGGCAGGAGACCGAAAACTAGACAAAGATGGCAAGCTACCTCCTGTCGGCAGTACGGTACTGGGCGCCAGCTACACTAATGCCATTGGCC
>JAUVPN010000218.1 GCA_030598645.1 Hyphomicrobium sp.
GGCTCAGATGTCCGCTAAGTGCCAAAAGCGGACATCGGACTAAACCACGACATGTCTGCTAAGTGCGATTTCCGGACGTAAAAATCGGAGGTTAAATAAGCGGGTTGTAAGACCATTGGAGAAGGGCCTGGCGTTGGCGGCGACGGCAAAAGATATCCCCTGGCTCGCAGTTGGCACGAATCTGACCGATGTGCCGCGCAAATGCTCTCCAACGCTTGATCTGAATGCTGTCGATTTTGGGCAACCGCCTTCCCAGATAATATCGGCAATACCATTGGAACCAACCACGTGGGTCGGGCCCGTAGATCCAACCCTTCTGTCTCCACACAGATAGCGGCTGTCGGCTCTTAATACCAAAATAGTTCAGCGAAGGATCTGGCCTTTCGCTAAGCTTGGCGTTTCGAAACCACTCTTCTGGAAATTCACCAATACAATCGGTGCAATACTTACCTTCAAAGACGCCCATTTCGAGCATCTGCTGGGGTGAAAAATGCGGCTTAAACTCGTCAAAAAAACTCTCGCCGACGGGAGCAACCAGATCATAGCGGTAGCCCGTCTGCATCGTGTCGTTAACTTCGATGATATCTCCAACAGCCAACTTGGTGCTTCCGCAAGGATGTGACCTGCCCCCGTCCGGTATCGTATCGCCACGATTTACGGAGTCCGCGAGCAACTGCCATGTGAAGATCAACAATGCCCGCATTCCTCTAGAATCGGAATCACCGGCTCGTTCATGAGGCGCCCGCTTGGCGCCAAAAGCAGACAACTCAAAAGATTAATCAACGCACGCGCATGCATTCGGTCCCCCAACTAAATGAGACGAGAGGCGGCATAAATGCAAATGCTACCTCTCGCTCTGACACTCCTGACGCAAGACGCCGGTTGGCCGCCTCCGCCTGGGCACTTAGTTCTTCGGCATCAGCACCGTGTCGATGACGTGAATGACGCCGTTGGAGGCGGTCACGTCGGCCGCGGTCACAGTAGCATCGTCGACCTTGACGCCTTTGGTGGCGTCGACTGTCAGCGCGTCGCCCTCGACCGTCTTCGGGGACGCCTTCTTGCCCGCAATGTCGCCCGACATGATCCTTGAGGGAACGACATGGTAGGTCAGGATGGCGACCAGCTTGTCCTTGTTCTCCGGCTTCAACAGATCATCGAGCGTGCCCTCAGGCAGCTGGGCAAAGGCCTCGTCAGTGGGCGCAAACACTGTGAAGGGACCTTTGCCCTTGAGCGTCGACACCAAGTCGGCGGCCTTGATGGCGGTTACCAGCGTGTTGTGCGTTCCCGTGCCCGCCGCAACATCGACGATGTCCTTGGTATCAGCACGGGCGCCGGCGAACGGCAACGTGAGCGCCAAAGCCAGGCCGACAATCTTCGCAAGTCTCATGATCAAACTCCTCGATATCGGATCAATTCCGGGGTGAGTCACTCTCCTGCTCCGTTCAGCAAAAGGTCGATCCAAAGCATGACGACCCATTGCTAAGCAGCAAAGTGCGCAAGAAACGACGCGCGTGTGCGATTAGATCACCGAGAAGTTCGTGTGGCCGCCGCAGTAGCGCGCTGAGGTTTGCATCACGCATCGCCAGCGTGCACAATTTTGTACAGACCGACGTCGAGCAGTCCGGCGCGGAAACCCGCCTCGCAATAGGTCAGGTAGTACTCCCACATACGCTTGAAGCGTTGATCGAAACCCAGTCGCGTTATAAGCGGCCATGATTGCTGAAAACGCTCATGCCATGCCCCAAGCGTTAGCGCGTAGCTTTGGCCGAACGTTTCAACCGAACGTAAACACAGACCGGCCGCGGCGATTTGCCGGCGAATGATCTCAATTGTGGGAAGCATTCCGCCGGGAAAGATATAGCGCTGTATGAAGTCCGGGTTGCGGCGATAGGCCTCAAACTGGGTGTCCGCAATCGTGATCGACTGCAATACGGCGACACCCCCCGGCTTTAGGCACGACCGCAGCTTGTCGAAGTATTGCGGCCAGTAGGCTTCGCCAACAGCCTCAAGCATTTCGATTGATACGATGCGGTCATATTGGGCGGTCTCGTCGCGGTAATCCTGCAATCTGACCTCAGCGTGTGCTCCGGTATCCGCACCCTGGATCCGGTTCGCCGCAAAGTCGCGTTGTTCGGACGACAACGTGAGGCCAGTCACTTCGCAGCTATGGGCTGAGACGAGATGTTTCGCCAAAACGCCCCAACCGCAGCCAATTTCAAGAACCCGCTCTCCGCCGCGCAGAGTGAGTAGTTCCGCGACACGTTTAATTTTTTCACTTTGCGCCTCTTCAAGCGACTGGCCGCGATGAGCGTAGAGTCCCGACGAGTAGTTCATGGTCTCATCCAGCCACAAGGCGTAGAAGGCATTGCCGAGGTCATAGTGGGCTGAAATGTTACGCCGGCTGCCGCTTTTTGTGTTCGCTCGCCGGAAATGGCGAAGCCGGTCAGTTAATCGAGAAAACTTGATACCGCTGAAGGCGGCATCGACTGCCCCGGAGTTGCAGGCCGCCCACTCGAAGAATGCCGCGTTGTCGGGACTGCGCCATTCACCCGCCATGTAGGCTCTGGCAAATCCCGTACAACCGCCAACAAAAAGCCGTACCAGAGCCCGCCAGCTTGAGATCCGAAGTTCCGCCTCAGGTCCGGGGTGACGGCCAACTTGTTTGATGTGCTCGCCTGAAGGCAAGTGAACGATAAGCCGGCCAACGTCCGCACTGGCAAGCTGCCGCCTCAAGAGTTGCGAAAGAAAGGAGCTTCGATGCTGCGAATAGAATGGGGCGAAACTGCTCGCCTGAACCGTTTTGCTAGACATATTCCTCCTTACGGAGCGCACGCGAATGGGGACAAACACTGGTTACCGGCAATTCCGGCGCTTCCGGGCGCGAACGCAACGTCAGACCCTTCGCCCATAGACGGACTGCTTCCCAATGGATCGCACCAATGACCTTTTGTGTAAGCAGCGGGTGTGTGCATGCAGCACGGAGTAAATTAGCGTCAGAGAGGGCAAAGCGCCGCGCCCTCATCGACGCGAAGATAATCGGTCCCTCAGCGTTGGAGCCGAGGACCGACACAGAAAGGGCCTCTTCCGGTTTGGTGAGGCGAAAATCATAACTCATCTCCATGTCGAGGAACGGAGATACGTAGAACTGCTTGTCGCATCGCTGCCGGACGACTGGATCCGGCGAAGGTTTGCGTGGGATAAGATAGCTATGCCGTTCACCGAAGGTGTTGGTGACCTCATAGACGATCGCTGCAAGCTCGCCGTCCGCACTGTGACAGAAGTAGATGCTGAGCGGGTTAAAAACGTAACCCAGCACCCGGGGCATGCATAAGAGCTTGATGTGGTGGCCGGCATCTGGCAGCCCGGCTGTGCGGAGATGTTCCTCGATCTGTGCGCGCAGCGCGCGCGAGCTCCCCTCACCGTAGTCCTGATCATGAAAGCTCAAGACATTGCCGCGGTTGTGTGAAAAGGTTTTTAAATGTCTTGCTGCGGTCTCTAACTCGTCAAGATTGAGCAAGAGCCAATAACCCCGATAGCGCAAGCGGTGCCGGGCCGGCCGTATGCGCTGATGATAGACCCATCCCATGTAGAGCGCCGATTGCATGGTCACGCCACATCCCTTTCGGGAATGAGCCGGGGCTCGAGTGGCAACAAACTAATGCGATCGGACTCGCCCTTAACAGTCCAAGGCCGGCGCGCGCCACTCAGCGCTTCCGCCACCGCCAAGCCGGACTGCAGCCCATCTTCGTGGAAGCCTGCGCCGAAGTGGGCGCCGCAAAACCACGTATTTCGCTGGCCCTGTAAGGACCAAAGCTCCCGTTGAGCGATGAGGGCTTTGGTGTCGAACCTTGGGTGCTCGTAAATCTCCCGATGCAAAATGCTTCCCGCTTGTGGAGGCCGCGTTGGATTGAGCGTCACAAACAGGTTCGGTTCAGGGGCAAGGCCGTGCAATCGGTTCATCCAATAAGTGACGCTAACCGGGTCCTCGCTCGCATCGCGACGGCTAATGTAGTTCCAGCTTGCCCATGTTGATCTGCGCCTGGGCATGAGGGTGGCATCTGTGTGCAACACTGCGGTGTTCCGGCTGTAGTTGAATGCGCCGAGAAGTGCGTGCTCGCGCGGGCTGGTATCTTTCAGCAATGAAAGCGCCTGGTCGGCGTGCGTAGCAATGACCACATGGTCGAATTGGCGCTCGCACCCGGATCGGTCACAAATAGCAACGCCATGCGTTGTTCGCGTTACAGCCGCCACGCCGGTATTGAGGAGAATACGGTTAGCAAACGGCTGTGTGAGGCGCCGCACATACTCGCGGCTGCCACCCACTACTGTCCGCCAAATTGGCCGGTCGCGAAATCTCAACAAACCGTGGCTTTGATAGAAGCGAATGAACGCCGCCGCCGGATAGTCTAGCAGCGTTTTGGCAGGTGCCGACCAGATGGCGGCTGCCATGGGCAGGAGATGATCCTCTCGAAAGGCGCGCGTAAAGCCGCCGGCCGACAAGTATTCACCCAGCGTCGTCCCTACAGGATCGAGATACGCCAAATCACGCGGGGCTTGACGGTAGAATCGTGCTACATCGCGAAGCATAGTCCAAAAGCGCCGCTTAAAAAGATTTGAGCGTTGTGCGAAAAGCCCCTGAAGGCCCGTGCCTGAGTACTCCAGCAGCCCCTCATCGAGAGACAAACTGAGTGACATGTCTGAGGTCCTCGTTTGCACACCCAAGAATTCGAACAGCGCCGTGAGGTTGGGATAGTTAACGGTGTTGAAGACCACAAAACCGGTATCAACGGGAATTCTGCGCCCTGCGAATTGGACCTCCACTGTATTGGAGTGGCCGCCGGGGCGCCCCGCGCACTCGAAGACCGTCACGTCGCAGCGCTGGCTTA
>JAUVPN010000090.1 GCA_030598645.1 Hyphomicrobium sp.
GGCAAACGGCCGGTGGCGCGCTGTTCTAATCCTAAAATCATGAGGGCGCGGTCCACCTTGGATCGCACCGGCGCGATCTATATGAAGCGACATGGGGGCAAAATCAAGCTGAACAATGGTGGCACCTTCTTCAAATATGAATGACACATTGCGAAATGGCTCTTGCCCCCGCAGCGGCAACCGTGGGTTTTCGAGGCAACCGCGGATCGGCGAAAGGGCTCGGCGCAGGGCGGGGAGAGAGGCCCGAGGTGGCCAGGGCCTGCCAACTGACGCCAATGCAATAGCGGCCGGTGGGACGCGTGATCCATGCGGTGCTCGTGTTGGGTGCACTAGAAACGTTGGGCAGCGGACCGCAGAGGAGACTTCGCCCCTGCCGTTTTAGGTGCGCCTCTTTCAACGTCCACAACCGGTAGAAGTGATCACTTCGCGAGCTCGCCTCACAACTCTCTAGCTCGCGGAAGTCCTGCGTGCCGAACAAATCGGGATCGAATTCCCTGACGTCGAACTCTGGATCGATGCGTTCGATGTCGATCCCGACCGGCATTGGCGCCAGCGCAAGAGCGGTCACCCCTTCAGCATGGCTCAAGGAGATTTGGAGGCCGCTTCCGCGCACAACAGGCCGGCCGCCAACATTTCGCAGGACCGCGCGGCCGGGCAGCAAGCAATCGAATACCTGTTCAAGTTCATGGGGTGCAAGGCCGCGACGTGCCGCATTCTGGCCAATCGCAACAAAGCCCTGGAGCTGCTCTGGCGCGCCGGGCAAGTTCAAGCGATAAATTTTGGAATGGTCCTTCATTGGCATTGCGCCGCCGTTTGGGCCGCCGGGGCGGCCGCCGAAGGAAGATCAATTTCAATTAGCGGCGAGCGGCGCGCAATGCCGCCGACAACCTTGGCCGGATTACCGCGCCACGTGGTGCCCGGATCGGGGCTTTCCCCCTTCATGAGGAAGGAATCCGCCGCAAGCACCACGTTGTCGCCCATGCGAACGCCATAGTGCACGAACGCTGCGGGTCCGATGGTGCACCCTTTTCCGATTTTGATCGTGTCTGTCTTAAAGACGCCCTCTTCGAGAGAGTGGCCATGCACGATGCTTAGCTCATTAAAGTTCGCGTAGTTACCAACCTCGATCAAGCTCTTGTCGATGAACCTGCAACCATCATCGAAGACCTTTTTGCCAAGCCGTACACCCAGCAGGCGAGAAATGACATTCTTGAATGGCGTCCCTTTGAAAAGCGAAGAAATCGGGTGACCGGACGATTTCCAATATCGCTCGTGCGTCCAAAAATATTTGTCGTACATCGACACGAGCCTGGGTTGCAGCTTCTTGAAGCCCAAGCTGCCCCGCTCGACGAAGCTAAAGTAGGCGATGCTGAACAACGACGCGAAAATGCTGAACGCAAAGAGGCTCCAGATCCCAAAGACAGGATAGTAGATCAACCCAACGTAAGCGGCGAACAGGAGGACAAAGAAATGCAGCCAGTGACACAGCAAGAAAGCCGCGATCGTGATGCTATTGTGCTGAAGCTTTTTTGCGATCCGTTCTTTGCGCGCCGCACCGTCGACTATCCGAACCGCAAGCTTGTCTCTATCCACCACGCGCGGGATTTCGAAAGGGGGGGAACCAAGCAACCCGACGTTCTCGCGCACGGGACCATCGATCGGCACCATGACCTTGGTTCCAAGAAGGCAGTTGGCGCCGGTTTTGCCGCCGGCGGGGTATTCGACGCTGTTGCCTACGTAGTTCTTATCGCCGATCTTGACCTCGGAGAGCTTGAACGACGAACTCGACATGACGGCATTGGTCATCATCAGACCGTCAGAGACCATCGTCCCGCTCCCAACACTGCATAAGAATGGAACGTCATGGCGTTGATTGCACCCAAAGTTGGAGCCAGTTTGCACGACTGCAATCAATCGGTAACCGGCCCAACGCAAATAGGTGACGATGTAGTTGCTGTCGCCGAACAGAAGATTGTAGACGGGGGAATTGCTGAGCAATGCGATGGCCCGATAGATGGCGAAATGCGCGCCGTAGAGCACATACGTCTTGTCCCTGGCCAAAAAGGGCATGAACAGCCTTGGGACAAGGCCAACGATCAACAGCCCAGCGAGTATTGCCCCAAAGAACAGGGCCGCGCTTGCGAGCAGCACTGGGACCGCCAAAGAGAGCAACCCGGGCCACGGTGCTACAAGATCAATCTCAGCGCCGGTCAACCGTCCGACGAGCCGGGAATACAGATAGAAGAGTGTCATTACGAACAGCGGCATATAGATGGCCAACACAGCTATCAGCTGAAAGGCTGAATAGAGTGCACGCCGCTGCGACGTGCAGACCTGTGGATCAATGTCGCAGAAATTGGCGGTGGTCTCTTGTGCGGGTGAGCCGTGGTAGTGTTTTGCCATAAACGCCCGCTGACCACTTTGCAGCGAGGAGGCGTGACCAAGCTGAGCGCCATCGTCCATAACTGTCTCGATGTCCAGCACGCTCGCTACGCCGACAAAGGCGTCGTCGCCGATGCGCACCGGGCCTGTGTAGATGCGATTTGATTGGGCCTTGTACCCGGTCAAAACAGCTTCCTTTCGGATGACTGCGTTGTCTCCAATGGATATGAGGTCAGTACATACAGGTATGGTTCTCGACTCGATGACGGCGTTGCGGCCCACGCGCGCACCCAGAAGCCGCAGATAGGTATTGTAGATAGGGCTGCCGACGAAGGCTGCGACGGGCGCGCTGCGAATGAGCGTCTTGACGATCCATAATCGAAGGTAGCGAAGGCCCCAGATGGGGAAAACCTCCTGCCTCCATCGTCCTACCAAAAGCCACTTCGCGGCGATGGGGATGACGCTGAAGCCAACGAAGGACGTAACGAGAAACGCAACTATACGCAGATAGAGTTCAGCGACGTTGTCCATCGCCGCAAAAGTCCATGTGATCCCTGCGATGACGACCCAAAATGTGAACAAGCCGAAGGCCAGATAGAATAAGAGCTGGAGCGTACCGCATCCATAGTATTCCAAATCGGAAGGAATGCGCAGAGGATCGCGTTTTTCCTCAACGGCAACCTCCTCAGACCCAACGCTGATATGCTCGGCGAGTTTTTCGATCGTCGGGTTGAGGTAGATGTCCCGCATCGACACATTCGCCGCTGGCCGATCGCGCCGTATGGCAGAGCAATAGCGCGCCATCAGCAGCGAATGCGCGCCTAGATCGTGGAAGAAGTTGTCCTTGACGGACACACGATCGACTTTCAACACCGTGACGAGCGCGCCCGCAAGATCCTCTTCCAGCCGCGTTCTGGGTGCAACGAAGTCACCGCTCCCTGTGGCCAAGCGCGGTCTCTTTGGCGCAGGCAGGCTCTTGCGATCGGCTTTATTGCTTCCCGTCATGGGAATCGCCGGCAGCTCTTCAAAATAGGCGGGGATCATGTAGCCAGGCAGACGCGCGCGCAGCGCCTGAGATACCTCACCGAGCAATAATTCAGAGGCGCTCTGATGCCGCGTATAGTAGGCGACCAACTCCACCGCACCAGGTTCGGGCTCGTAAGTGTGCACAACCGCTTGCGCAACTTGCGGCAATTGCGAAATGATCGCTTCGATCTCACCCAGTTCGATCCGATAGCCGCGCACCTTCACCTGCGTGTCGATGCGCCCGTGAAACTCAACCTCGTCCTGATCATTGATGCGGCCGACGTCGCCGGTTCGGTAAATGCGCTTTGATGGATTGTTTGGAATGTTGAGGACATCTGGGATGAACTTCTTTGCCGTAAGATCCTCTCTGTTGAGATAGCCTTCAGCAAGGCCGATTCCTGCAATGCCGATCTCGCCGAGTGCTCCCTTTTCAAGCGCTTTGACCTCGTGCTCGTCGAGGATAACAATGGTGTACGTCGGTAACGGCGCCCCAATCGTGACCGGTTTGTCTGGGTGCAGTTTCGCCAGCGTTGCCGTAACCGTGGCTTCGGTGGGACCATAAGCGTTGAGGATTGTTCGGCCAGGACGATGCCAGCGCTCAACGAGACTATTTGGACACGCCTCGCCCGAGGCGAGTAGTATTCGTAGGTCTGGCAGGTCCTGCTCGATGGTTGCAAGCAAAGTTGGTACGCAGCACAGAACCGTGACCCTGTGTGCCCGGAGATACGCCTCCAAGTCGTCGCCGACGAGACTTATTCCTGGCTTTCCGGGCACCAGCGTCGCACCAGCGATGAGCGGCACCCACAGTTCCTCAACCGAGAAATCGAAGGCGATGGTCATGCCTTGGTAGACGCGGTCGGCAGGCTCGATCCCATAGGTTTCGGCGGCGACTTTGACGAAGTTGCAGATGCTGGGATGCCCAATGGGAACACCCTTTGGGTTGCCCGTCGTCCCGGACGTATAGGCGATGTAACAAAGCTGGTTTGGCGGCACCCCTCGCTCAAGCTCCGTCAAGCGCCCCGATGCTTTGGCATCGATCTCAGTCTTGGCTGTATCGAGCAGGATGAGCGGAAGCCCGAATGCATCGAGCGTTGTTTGAAACGCCGACAGCGAAACAAGAGCCTTCACGCCTGCGTCTTGCAGAATGAAGCCCATGCGCTCTTTGGGAAAACTTGCGTCAAGCGGAATATAGGCGGCGTTGACCTTCAACACGGCCAACAGCGCTACATAGGTCTCGACGGACTTATCGAACAGCAGTGCGACCCGATCACCGGCCCCGATGCCTTGATCAGCAAGATAGCGGGCTGCCTGGTTGGCGCGATCATCTAGATCGCGATAGGTCAACGTGACCTTGCCGGTGTCGATCACTAAATGATCGTGCTCGCCTTCTGTCTCAAGCTGATCGCAACGCCGTTCGAAGAGATGGTCGAGCCTCTCGCCTTCATTCCAACGAATGGTATTGTCCGCAGTGTTGCAGACGAGCATAAAGGCCCCGCTTTCGCCCTTGGATCAAACCTGGAGCTCGAAATCATGCTCCGAGCGCGTGCTTACAGCCTTGCGGCTCCTGAGCGTGCGCACGCCCAATTCTTCAGCAATAACACGCGCCAATATATCGACGCCCTCGTCCAATTCGGGATAGGAGGTCGTGAGCGGCATCATGCATTTGATCACTTCGTCCGCAGCCCCGCTGCGCTCGATGACGAGGCCATTCTCGAAAGCGCGCGAGGTAATGGCGGCAGCCCGTTTCGGATCGGCGCAGGTCACGCCAATCATCATGCCCCGCCCGCGCACCTCGATAAGATGAGGGGAAAAGCAGTCCACCAGCTTTTGCAGACGATTGCGTAGATGTCTGCCCTTCACAAGCACACACTCAGCGAACTCTGTCGTACGCCAGTAGTGGTTGAGCATTGCGGTGGCCGTAACGAACGCGTGGTTGTTGCCGCGGAACGTACCGTTGTGCTGACCGGGCTCCCACACATCCAGCGGGCGCTTTAGCAAAACGACTGCACAAGGCAGGCCGTATCCGGAAAGCGACTTCGACAACGTGACGATGTCGGGGTTTATGCCCGCCGGCTCAAAACTGAAGAAGGAGCCGGTGCGCCCGCAGCCCGCCTGAATATCGTCAATGATAAGAACGATACCCTTCTTATTGCACAACGCTTCGAGGCGCTTGAGCCATTCAATGCTGACGGCATTGAGTCCGCCCTCGCCTTGGACCACTTCAAGGATCACGGCAGCTGGCAACTCAATACCATTGAATGGTTCGGACAGCGCACGCTCGAGATGATCAATCGTGTCGACGCCGTCTCCAAGGTGGCCCTCGTATGGCATCGAAATCGAATTCGGCAGCGGCACGCCCGCCGCGCGACGATAAAATTCGTTGCCGGTGACCGACAAGGCACCCAGCGATACGCCGTGGAAGCCATTTGTGAAATAGATGATGTTGGTGCGCCCCGTAGCCTTGCGAGCAATCTTTAGCGCTGCTTCGACCGAGTTCGTACCCGTTGGGCCAGTAAATTGGACAACATAGTCAAGACCACGCGGCCTCAGCACGATATCCTGCAACGCCCCAAGGAACTGCGCCTTGGCGCCTGTGTGCAGATCGAGACTATGGGTGATGCCGTCTTGGAGAATATAGTCGATCAATGCCTGCCTGAGCACGGGATTGTTATGCCCGTAGTTCAGCGATCCGGCGCCTGAAAGAAAGTCTAAATAGCGCCGGCCGTTCACGTCCCACATTTCGCTGCCCAACGCCCGCGTGAAGGTTTGCGGAAACACGCGCGCGTAAGATTGCACATTGGATTCGTAACGGGAGAAGATGTCCTCGTCGGCGCAGGAGGCGCTCTTTTTAGCGGACAACATTATCCTGACTCCTCAGGCTACGCCGAACACTTCTCATGCTCACTTCAATCATGCCGCCTTGCTCCGTGCCCAAATTGTTGCCTCCGCGCGTGATGCAGCGCCGAGGTAGAATTAGAAGGGGTGAGAAATCTGTTCGTGGGGCACAAAGCAACGCGGCGCGATGAATCGCATCTGCCTCCTGCGACAGACATGTTCTCAAACACGCCCACCGTCACATCACGTCTCCATGAACTCGTCGGTTGTCGACGCCTCCTGCAATCTCAAGCGAACAACGGCGAAACCAGCCACACCGAGGCTGAGGCGTTTGTCTTATCCCGATCATTCTCACAATGCTACCTAACGAAAGAACAATGTTTTCAATGATCTGGTTTGACCCGTTCAGAAGACATCATAGGCCCTTTTTTACCTCTCCTTGCAACCGCATTGTCGCATCAGCCCCGTCATCATGGCGCCTACAACGGGCTGAGGACCCACCCCGCTGGATCGAGCCCAACGATCCGGCGGATCGACAAGGCTCAATTCAACCAGCTGACCCGCAACGGAAAATTGCCCGGGATGCTGGAAGCAGGGCTCAACTCACCCCATTCGAAGTGGCGCTCGCCTAAGTGGCTGCAAACCCGCAAGGGGAACCTCACAACCCCTCAATCCTTACGCGTACTCGCTCCAAGGGTGGAGAGCGCTTCGCTGATCAAAGTTAACGCAGACGTCTGATTGAATGGGGCGGCGGGGCCAACGCATACAACAAATGCGCAAGTGGCGACGGCTTCTGGGGTGCCGCGAAGAAATCGAGGCCCGCGGCGATCGGAAATGAATTGGTCGGCGCGGGGAGATTTGAACCCCCGACCCCCAGTCCCTCAGGGTGAACCCCTTCTCCCAAGACCGCTAAACTATTCAAATATTGTTTTACACGTTGCAGCCGATAGATCCCGATGCTTCTTGAACCATAGAAGGCGAATGTAAAACACATCCGCCGACGTCTGCTGCTTCTTGCACGCAGGGGCAGCCGCGTAGGGCGATGTCCGCTCTTGGGGGTAAAGCGGACATCAGTGCCGCACGCTCCAATGTCCGCTTATGACCCAAAGCGGACATCGTCATTCTTCATTTGGGGATTGCTCAATTGCTCCCGAGATGATTACGCCATCAATTTCTGTCCTGCACACGCTGCTCCACCCTCCCTGTGCGCGGGGCATCGAAGGTCGAATTCCAACTTAATATTTGGCACCGTCGCCTGGGAAAGGCCAGATCAGGCAGAGCGTTCCAAGGATCTGGAATGCGAGAACGAACGGCTGAAGGAGGCCGTCTCAGAATGGTTGCAAGTTGCGCTGAGCCTCAGTTCAAAGGAACGATGACCTTCACGCCGCCATTGAGTGCATAGGCCTTGTCATCGACAATAGAGGTGCCGCTATCGGGTCCGGTAACTTGGGCACCGTTACCAGCAAGATCGTTATATCTGATCCTGGGCACATAGGAATAATACTCGCCCTCGACGAAACCAGACAGGCTGAAGCCAGCGAACATCTGCGTGGCCGCCACACGCAGCTTGCCAATGAACGCTTCTTTATCTTCATCAAGCTTTAGGCTGCCGTTCAGCCCACCCACTACTGCCCCACCAAGATTCTCAGTAAGCGTTCCGCTATACTTGGTAGTCGCATAATAGATACCCGCTTCTCCACCCACAGTGAGGACTAGACTGCTGGTCAACTTATGATTTCCTGACAGCCCCCCAAAGATGCCAAAATAATCGGTGTCAAGATCCTCGTCGTAAGCAAGAGCTTGACCTGTGACAACAATCTGGTCCCGCACATGCATTTCCTGATCAATCGCTTTATAGGCTACACCAAACCTCGGAACCCAGCGTTCGGAGACGACGCGAGTTGGGTCTTTTAATCCCCCAATGCTCGTCCGCGGCAGCAGTACATCCAGAGAGACGCCATAGTGGTGCACATCCCGCTCGGTCCTCATTCGAACTGGAAAACCGGTCGCAAGCGCGAAAGCGCCCGTATCCACGATACCGGTAAATCCGCATAGTGGGTCGCATTGATCGAGCCTGTCTTGATCCTCTCTGAACCAAGCGTAAAATCCGGACAGCCCAAGAACAACGGCATGGCCGCCCGTGACTCCGGTCAGCGTGCGAACCGAGACGTCCAACCGCGGGCCCAGGCCCATGTCGCCGTCGTGGTCGGTGATGCTAGCCACGAACGGCACACCGGCAGCGTTCTGATTCCTCTTGTTGAATCTCACATCGGGCAGCCAGAGATTGCTCGCGGATATTCCACCCTCGAGCCATATTCTGCTTGGTTGGGCTTTATTCAGGTCCTGTGCCTGCGCGACCTGCGGACCTAACGCGAACGCCACAAACGATAAGCCAAGGAAGTTGCGGGCGCGAAGTGATTTCATGATCCTGCCTCCGAGACTCACGCAATCACTTCGGCGATCTTCACGCATTTCACGGGGGTGAGGAGTGAAGATTCCCATTGGCGTGCGCAAGTCGTAATGACTGTTGCACATCCGCTACTATTAAGGGCCTCCACCCTAGCACGGACTTTCTTGTTGTATCACTGTCGGTTAGTCCGACCGTATTGCCCCAACGGCACCTCAGTCTTTTTGCAGCAGAATGGGGACAAAAAAAATAATAGCTACAGTGGCTACATGCCCCCGAGCGCAGCCAACGCCGCCCC
>JAUVPN010000099.1 GCA_030598645.1 Hyphomicrobium sp.
AGCAACGAGGAGGCAAGAACGCCGCCGCCATCCAGCAGAACTTCTATCCCGTAATCATCACTTGCGAAATCTGATGCTGCCGCGGGCGCGACGAACTTTAGCAACGAGTTGCCCAAAGCGCGTTGGAGCAGAGCGGCTTGTAGCGAACTATTGGGAACGATGTATGTCGCCGGCTCACCGGCGTCTGCAACATTGTCGTAAGTCAACAGTACCGGCCGCACTCCTGTATTTAACGTCGAGTCGGTGATTTCGATGCGCGTGACGGGCTGCGCTACATCGGCGACCAAAGTCCACAAACCCAATACATCGAGCATGCGTTTGGAGGCGGCTGATAGCGCGAAGGCGCGACTGTCAGCTTTGGGCGCAGCGACTGATGGAACAGCGCGATCGATGAGACCGATTTTTAGATCTGGACCCAGCGCATGGCTCAAACCACAAGCGAGCGCGAGGCCGCCGAAGCTTGCACCTGAGATGACGACATCAAAGCGGAGCGTTTCAGACGGCACGTATCTTGGCCTTCACCCAAACATTATTGCGCGAATTGGCGATGCTTGACACCAATGCCCCGGACACTGCCATTACGCAATCCTTTGCATATTTACCCCAAAACCAATTCTATGAGGCCACCATGTCCGTCGCCGACACCCCACCCCAAACGGCCCTCGACGCGCTGCTCGCAACTCTTAATCTGCAACAGCTCGAGGACAATCTTTTCCGCGGTGCACGGGGGGACGAAGGTTGGCTACGCGTCTACGGGGGCCAAGTTCTTGGCCAAGCCCTGGTCGCAGCCGCGCGCACCGTCGATGAAACGCGCTCTATCCACTCGCTTCATGGTTACTTTCTGCTCGCGGGCGACCCAAACCGCCCAATTATTTACGATGTCGAACGTATCCGCGACGGTGGTAGCTTCACCACGCGACGGGTCCGGGCCATCCAGCATGGGCGCGCAATTTTTTCAATGAGCGCCTCGTTCCACAAACCGGAAACGGCATTCGATCATCAAATCGAGATGCCAAAGGTGCCGAGTCCGCAAGACCTTCCGAACCCTAAGGATCTGCTGGGCGAGCTACTCGAAGCGGTTCCGGCGAACAAACGCGCCTACTGGGAACGCGAACGCCCGATCGACATGCGTATCGTCGACGTGTCACGCTACATGAACCGCGACAAGAAGGAGCCGATACAGCACGTGTGGTTGCGGACCAACGGCGCGCTGCCCGACGATCCAGTCGTGCACCAGGCCGTGCTCGCATACGCGTCCGACTTCACGCTCCTCGACACGGCGCTCATCGCGCATGGCAAGCTTTTGTTTGACACCGATATTCAGTTAGCCAGCCTCGACCATGCGTTGTGGTTCCATCGCTCATTCCGCGCCGACGAGTGGATGCTCTATGTTCAAGACAGCCCTAACGCGCATGGTGCACGCGGATTTTGTCGCGGCAGCGTGTACCGCAGCGATGGCGTACTAGTGGCATCCGTCGCACAAGAAGGACTCATGCGCGTTCGCGACACAAAGTACGCCGTCAGCTAAGCGCCTCCTCAAAGGACAGAACCGCTGACACCGAATCCACTGTGGAAGATCATCCATCGGTGCCATTGCCAGCGATGGCAGCCTCGCCTCTAGGCTGGTCCTCAGGTTCACGATCGGACTGCAGCCGGGTTTGGAAAAAAGTGGACGACGGCAGCGATCAGACGGAGATCGGTCCAGAAGCCTACCCAGAGCTACGGGCAGGCAGCCAGCGGATCTAGTCGCGGCCCCCGGGGCGGTGTTCGCTCAGACCTGCTTCCCACCAAGACCGCTTGTGGGTTCCATGCGTCCTGTGTCCCAAGAAATTAAAGGCACGCCCAAAAGAATTGCACTGCACAAGCCTTGTGCATGCAGGCTAATTTGCCTATTTTTTAGGCGCAACCAACCGACGTGTTGCCGCCGTGCGCGCCCTATGCTGAAGAATTAGGCAGCTATTTCAAGTTATTAGGCACCTGAGCCCGACCTGGCACGCCTCTTGACTCTCCCTTCTTCGGCCATCATCGCTCACTTGAGCTTTGAGCCGAACAACTTTGCACTGTCCGCGATCCCAAAGATCGCTGGCACCAATTAGGGGAGAGGGTGCTCGCATGAAGCTCATCACAGCCATCATCAAACCCTTCAAGCTGGAAGAAGTCCGCTCCGCGCTGACTGACCTCGGCTTGCAAGGCATGACGGTCACCGAGGTCAAGGGTTATGGCCGCCAGAAGGGCCACACGGAGATCTACCGCGGCGCAGAGTATGCGGTGAACTTCCTGCCCAAGATGAAAATTGAGATCGTTGTACCGTCCGCCCAAGCCGACAAGGCTCTCGAGGCGATTCAACAGGCTGCCAAAACCGGCCAGATCGGCGACGGAAAAATCTTCGTTTCGCCCATCGACCACACGGTCCGTATCCGCACAGGTGAGTCCGACGACAACGCGCTCTGAATGGGCTTGACCACCCGGTCAAGTCACGTCCAACCCGACATCACGGAACGGGAGTTCGCAATCATGAAATTCAACTTTTTAGCGCGCCTTGCGGTCTCGGCCAGCACGGCAGCCGCTGTTTCCCTTTTGACTGCGCTACCCACGCTCGCTCAGGAAGCGGCGGCGGAAGCACCAAAGCTCGACACCGGAGATACGGCGTGGATGCTCACCTGCACGGCACTCGTATTGATGATGACCATCCCCGGCCTTGCCTGCTTCTATGCCGGCATGGTTCGCAAGAAAAACGTGCTCTCGGTAATGATGCAGGTGTTTGCGACCTGCTGCCTCATGACCATCTTGTGGATGGTTGTCGGCTACTCCTTGGCCTTTAGCGATGGCGGCGGTTGGAACACCTATGTCGGCGGATTGAGCAAGGTCTTGCTCGCTGGCATGGGTAAGGAGAGTATGACAGGCACGATCCCTGAGTCGGTCTTCATGACCTTCCAAATGACGTTCGCTATCATCACGCCAGCGCTTATTGTAGGCGCCATCGTCGACCGTATGAAATTCTCGACGATGCTAGTGTTCATGGCTGTGTGGCTGATCGTTGTTTATGCCCCTGTTTGTCACTGGGTATGGGGTGGCGGCTTCCTTGCCGATGACGGCGTGCTCGACTTCGCAGGCGGTACCGTGGTGCACATCAATGCCGGTATTGCCGGTCTCGTGGCGGCCATCGTGCTTGGCAGGCGCAAGGGATATGGTCAAGAAAACATGGCCCCCTTCAACTTGACGCTAACCGTTATTGGCGCGTCTCTGTTGTGGGTCGGCTGGTTCGGTTTCAATGCCGGTTCGGCGGTTGCAGCAAACGAATCTGCGGGAATGGCTATGGCCGTTACGCAAATTGCAACGGCGGCGGCAGCACTAGCCTGGATGTTTTCGGAGTGGCTCGTGCACGGTAAACCAAGTGTACTCGGCATAGCATCTGGTGCGATCGCCGGCCTCGTTGCCATCACGCCAGCATCTGGCTTCGTCGATCCCAAGGGCGCACTCGTAATTGGTCTGGTAGCCGGCATCGGTTGCTACATCTTCGCGACAGGCGTCAAGAGAGCGCTGGGCTACGACGATAGCCTCGACGTTTTCGGCGTGCACGCGATCGGCGGCATCATCGGCGCCATCCTGACGGGCGTATTCGCAGTAGAAGCGATCGGCGGCACCGCGGGTCTGCTTGAGGGCAACTTTGCTCAAGTAGGTATCCAAGTCTGGGGCGTCATGGCGACGATCATCTGGAGCGCTGTCGCTACCTTCGTTATCCTCATGGTGCTCAAGGCGATCATGGGTATCCGGGTTACCGACACTCAGGAGATGCAAGGTCTCGACCTCGCTTTGCATGACGAGTCGTTACATTAGGCTCACAGCGCTGCGGACCGGTTCGTCCAGCCCGCAGCGCGCCGTTCTTATTGATAACTGAGCGTGCGCCTCCCCTAGGCATGCTCCTACTCGGCCCGGATGCTTCGGCAGTCCGGGCCATTTTTATCATCCACCCTGGGCAATAGCTGCGGCGTCATCCTCTACCCAGCATTCACGCAGTAATCCGAAGCACGCTGCGCCGTGTTATTCGCTCCAGTAGACGAAGCAAATGGGGCAGGCGCAACGCGACGCAGCCGGCGGTTGGCGTTATTCCAGGCTTAGCGACGTGCATGAAAATGGCGCTCCCCCGCCCTCGAATGCAGGGGCGCTGATTGTGGCTCATCACCACAATCACATCGTAAAGATGGTCGTCGCGCCACAGGTATTCGGCGCTAGCCGGGTAAGGATGGCAAACTTGTCGGTTATAGTTACGGTCGGGCGGATCGTCGCACCACCCATCAGCCATGCGCAGCGGCGTCAACGGCAAATGGCTGCGCGGTCGAGCCAAGCGATCGGCGCGGTAAAACGCCTTGCGGAGCATGAAGGCTCCGACCGGAGTGGCGCCATCCCCCTCCCGCTTATTTGTGCTGCGGCCCGACCAGCCAAGCGCGCAAGGAAACCGCAGGTTTCCACAAATGATGATGCCAACGGTTTCTCGCGCGGACAGGCCCCGCACGATGAGTTGTACTCCATCAGCTCGTGTCTTCATTGGAGGTTCCCAACACCCGTGCTATTCGCTTGCCCTAACCGAAAACCAAAAAACGGCCCTGAAGGACATTAGGTTCTAAGGCCAAGTTGGCACCGGAGCGACCTAGCATGAGCACAGCGCGTAAGGTTCTCATCGTTGACGACGACGAGGATCTCCGTGATTCCCTAAAAGACCAATTAATCCTTCACGACGAGTTCGATGTGACGACAGCCGGCATAGCTGCCGACGGCATAGAGTTAGCAAAATCCGATCACTTCGACCTCGTTGTGTTTGACGTCTCTCTGCCTGATATGGATGGCCGAGAGGCTGTTCGACTGTTGCGAAAGTCTGGCTTCAAGACACCGATTGTTATGCTGACTGGCAATGTGTCGGATGCCGATCAGATCCTCGGCCTTGATGCCGGCGCAAACGACTACGTCACGAAGCCTTTCAAATTTGCTGTCCTCCTCGCGCGCATTCGCGCGCAGCTACGTCAGCATGAGCAGAGTGAGGACGCCGTATTCGGCATCGGACAATATACTTTCAAGCCTGCTTCTAAACTTTTGGTCGACGAGAAGGGCGCAAAGATCCGCCTCACCGAAAAAGAAACTTCGATTCTCAAGTACCTCTACCGTTCGGGTGATAAGGTCGTTTCACGGGAGCTGCTTCTGCACGAGGTGTGGGGTTATAACGCAGGCGTCACAACACATACGCTTGAAACCCACATCTACCGGCTGCGCCAGAAAATCGAGAAGGACCCGTCCAATGCGGAGCTCCTAGTCACGGAGACCGGTGGATACAAGCTCGTGCCCTGACCGCAAAGCAATCCCCGGTGAAAATCCGTCGGGACCATCTGGACCGGTCCTTGCGAATCGCACGATTCTTCGGGTTATCGTGTCCGGGCCTTCGCGGAACGGACTTTGGCTCGGCCAATGCATTTCTATGCCCAACACGCTCGAAATGGGAGAAGACAAATTTCTGATGATCAACTTGTCAAACAGCTTGCACGCGTGCAGTTGTTCCGTGGGCTGACACCGCTGCAAATCTCAAGAATCGCTCGATGTGCTGAACGGGTCATATACGATCCTGGAACAATAATCATAGAAGAGAACGCAGAAGGTAACGCCGCGGTTCTGATCGTTTCCGGTGTAACTATCCGCGTAAGTGGACCAGAACTAAAGTCGCGCCCTGAGCCCATCGCCGAAGGATCACTGCTTGGCGAATTCGCCATGCTGGTCGAGACGACTTATAGTTCGACCGTAGTTGCCCAAAGCCCGGTACGTGCACTGCGCTTCACACGACACGAGCTTCACGCTCAGATTGCTGAGGATCGTGATTTCGCCGACCGTCCCGTACAGAAGATTGCCCGGCGTTTATCGCGTATGGCAGACGAGCTGCGCCAGATCGATACGATGCTGTCAGGCTCGAGCGGCGCGACCGCTTCCGTACCCGCTCACTGACCCTAATGTGAACACACTAACGAATAACGCCCAACCCCGGGGGGAGGGGTTGGGCGCGAGAGCGCTTACGCGCGTGGTGCCGGGAGGGAAGCCGACACCCCAGGTGATGCCGTTCGGCTAGACGGGGGGCACTACCGAATACAGGGTGACACCACCTGACTCCTTCCAGTTAAGCGCAAGATTGCCAAGTTCAATAGAGCCCACACGGGGATATCACAAAAAGTTTATCGCCGCTCCGGGCTTTTCCCCAGATCAGGCGTTGCCAAGCGTCCAAACAGCCACACTTTGCTTCGCGTCAGGGCGTGCCAAAAGGCTTGCCGAGAGCTCTTATCCTAAACAAATCACGATGCAGCTTAACGCTTGTCACCAAGTCTGAAACCTGGACGCGCGTATCAAGGCCCTGTGCGTCTTTTGTGACCCACTCCTTGAGTTCCAGCTGTGGCTTTCTGGTCAGATAAAGTCTGATCTGGCCAGGCGCATTAGGATCTTTATCCTGCAACGCGACCACAATCATGTCTTCAGATTCCTGCACCTCAATGATGCGGGCATCACGGATCAGGTCTACATCACTTCGGAGCACCAATCTGAACGGCGTTTGGTTCAGGGCGACACGGTCCTCGTTGTTGAGGTCCAGGTCCTGGATGGCAAGGTAACGACCATCGGAAATGACGATCTGGCGTGACGGCCGCGCATAATCAAAGCGAAAACGGCCGGGCCGCTTCACATAGAACTTGCCCCTCATCCGCTTGTTGTCAGCACTTGTCTGAACAAATCTACCTTTAAGCGTCTTGAGTTCGCGGAAGTAGCCGCTGACCTGACGGACTAGATCCAGCTGTCGATCGTTGAGGTCGATACCCACGTGGCCTCTTGTTGGGGCCACCTCAGCGTTCCAGGCTGAGCCCGCGCTCGAGTTCTGTGGCGGCGGAGGCTGCGCCGGAATGGGGGCTGGAACGACCAAATCGTCGCTTATTGCGCCCGCGGGAGTCAGAAATAGGCCCACGCAAGCGATCACCCCCATACGTTTCAGTTTATGCATTGGGCCCCCAGACCTTTTGAATCCTGTTCGTGACGATAACCCCTGTGACAAACGGGTAGCTCCCAGCAGCTCCGTAATTCCCGAACATTAAGTCCAGATGTAGGCGGTTTTTGGCTGCGCCGACGTTGTCGAGACAAGTTCACGGGCCGGCGCGCAGCCGGCCTACCTACGGGTCACTGCGTCGACTACCACCGTCACGGCCTGTGATCAGTATCTCGCGCTTGCCGACATTATTTGCCGGACCAATCAAGCCCTCACGCTCCATGCGCTCAATCACATCCGCTGCCCGATTGTAGCCGATCGATAGGCGGCGCTGCAGGTAGCTCGTCGAAACCTTGCGGTCACGCAGCACAATAGCGACGGCTTTGTCGTAAAGGTCGTCCTGGCGCGATTCCCGGTCTTGCGAGCTAGCTGCATCTGACGGTGGCGCCGCATCGGTGACGCCGTCAATGTAGCGTGGCGGACCCTGCCGGCGCAGTGCCTCGGCAATGCTTTCAACTTCCTCGTCGGTGACGAAAGGGCCATGTGCGCGCATCGTCTGCCCCGATCCCGTCGAATAAAGCATGTCACCTTGGCCCAAGAGTTGCTCGGCCCCTTGCTCATTCAGGATGGTACGGCTGTCAATCTTGGAGGCGACTTTGAACCCGATACGCGTGGGAAAGTTCGCTTTGATCGTGCCCGTCACAATGTCAACTGAAGGGCGCTGCGTTGCCATGATAAGGTGAATGCCAGCCGCGCGCGCCATCTGTGCGAGCCGCTGCACGGCCGCTTCGATCTCCTTGCCTGCAACGATCATGAGGTCGGCGAATTCATCGACCACCACAACCATGTAGGGCATTTTGTCAGCCTGCATTTCCTGCTTTTGGTAGATGGCTTGGCCGGTCTCGTTGTCGAATCCCGTTTGCACCGTGCGCGTGATCATCTCACCACGGCTCTGTGCTTTGCGTACGCGCGAATTGAAAGCCTCAATGTTGCGAACTGAGAGGCTGGCCATGCGCTTGTAGCGTTCTTCCATTTCGCCAACGACCCAGTTGAGAGCTGCCACCGCCTTTTGCGGATCGGTTACCACCGGTGTCAACAGATGCGGGATGCCGTTGTAAACTGAAAGCTCCAACATCTTCGGATCGATCATCAACAGCCGGCAATCCTCGGGTGAGCAGCGATACAGCAGCGAGAGCACCATAGAATTAATGCCTACAGACTTGCCCGAGCCCGTCGTGCCAGCTACCAACAAATGCGGCATACGCGCGAGGTCCGCGACGACGGGATCACCGCCTATGGATTTGCCCAGAGCAAGGGGAAGCGCGGCCTCTGCGGCGCGGAATGCGTCTGACTCAAAAATTTCCCGCGGGTAGACAGTTTCGCGGCGTACGTTTGGCAGCTCAATGCCGATAACATTGCGTCCCGGCACGACCGCAGCACGCGCAGAGATCATGCTCATGGAGCGAGCGATATCATCTGCGAGCCCTACAACGCGCGATGACTTTGTCCCACGAGCGGGCTCGACCTCAAAAAGCGTGACAACGGGACCCGGCTTGATGTCGCGCACTTCGCCTTTGATGCTGAAATCGGCAAGAACCTCTTCGAGCAAGCGGGCAGTCCCACGTAGGACGTTTTGCTTGACGCCCGGCCGAGATTGCGATGCTTG
>JAUVPN010000232.1 GCA_030598645.1 Hyphomicrobium sp.
GCCGCCCTCTGATACTCGCAAGCAAGCGCTTTGTTAGTCGTAAAATTCTGAGCCACTCGTCCTCCGCGCGCTCCTCGCAGGACCTCGTCCTTTGGGGAGATCGTCGTAATGATGTCCTCTGGGCCGCAATGCTTCGAAAGTTCAATCTCAATAGATGTGCCTGCCGTCTTCTGGGTCTTGATGAACACGAAACGATGTGCATGAGAAATGATCATCTCTGGCGCCTCAAGAGCAAGCTCGGATAGGTTCAAGTCCGGCGTTTAGAATTGGGCGGCAGCGGGCGTTCGACTATCGCAATCTAGCAGCAGAGTCGACCCGCCAAGATGGCCCAACAACAAAGTATCTCTTCTCAACAACCTTCTTGGGGGGCGATTTGTTGCTGACTTCAGTGTGCCTGATCATGCTTATGTCCGCTTTATCCCCGAAAGCGGACATTGGCTGCACAAGTTGAAGGGAGCGGCGGTGCTACTTTGAATTCGCCGCCATGACGAAAGCGGCGCGTACAAGCGACCCTTGGGTCCTGCGTCGCCAGGCGCCACGCATGTCTGTCATTCCTCTTTCTCCGCTCGCAACGCCGAAAGCTTCGCGGTCACTCTTTCCCAGGTGACAGGATTGACCCGTTGCAACGATCCGTGATCGGGGTCGAAATACGGGTTCGGCCCGCGCGGCATACTGGCGTTCACTGCCGCGTGCCAGCGATGCAATTCCTTCCTCAGCTGCGCCACGATGGTCGGGCGCTCCAGCGCCAGATTAGTCGTCTCGGCGCGGTCGATTCCTAAATCGTAGAGCTCAAGCTGACCGTCCTCGAAGAACTCGATCAGCTTCCAGCGCCCATCGCGCACAGCGGTGGCGGGGGTCATCCGGAATTCATATCGCTCGCTGGGTTCGACAAGCTGCAAGTACGCCAGGAAGCGCTTGTAGATGGGCGTGCGCTGCGAGCCGCTTTTAAGTCCCGTGTACGCCGGGAAATGCCAATAGATAGGAGAACGTGGCGCGGCGCTTTTCCCCGTGCGGACGACGTCGGCAAAGCTGACCCCATCGAGCATGGCATTCGATGGCACATTGGCCCCGATCAACTCCATTAGCGTCGGATAAAAATCGACAGACGTCACCACGTGGTCTGTGCGTACACCTGCCGGCGTTACGCCTGACCAGCTTACAAACGTGGGCACTCGCACGCCGCCCTCATAGAGCGTCCCCTTGCCGTCGCGCAAAGACGGCATGCTCGTTGCTCTCAGGTTGCCCCCATTGTCGGACGTGAATACGATTATCGTGCTGTCGGTGAGCCCGAGTTCGTCCAATCGATCGGCTATGCGACCTACGCTTTCGTCAACGCTTTCCACCATCGCAGCGTATCCGGGCTTGCCTTGTCGCTGCGCTTTGGGGATTTGTTCATAGTGTGGGATCATCTTTGGCTTGCCCTGAATCGGCGTGTGCACCGCGTAGTGGGAAAAGTAGAGAAAGAAGGGCCGGTCCGCGTTGGCATCGATGAAGGCGATCGCCTCATCGGTCAGCCTGTCTGTGAGATACTCGCCTTCTGAGCCCTGCGGCAGGTTCAACAGATTGTTGTAAGGTGAAAAATAGCCGTTCCCGTCGAGTTTGCCGCGATGATCACCGCCGATATTGAGATCGAAGCCGTGCTTGCTCGGTCCGGCCTTCGGCGGGGCCCCCATGTGCCACTTGCCGATGTGTCCGGTCGTGTAGCCTGCCGCCTTGAAGGCCTCCGCCAAGGTGACGACAGCCGGCTGTAGTTTGGTTTCGGTAGCCGGAACGAGCAGGCGCCGGGCGTAGTCGGCACCGCGGGTTGTTCTACCCGTGGCGATAACTCCTGAGCGCGGCGGGTATTGCCCCGAGATCAGGGCTGCTCGTGTCGGCACGCAGCTCGCACCTCCAGAATAGGCGTCGGTGAAGACGACGCCATCAGCTGCAAGTTGGTCGATGCGCGGGGTCCGATAATACGTGCTGCCCATAAAGCCGACATCTTCCCAACCGAGGTCGTCGATCAAGAAGAATACCACGTTGGGAGGCGCGTGATTGGCGGTCTGTGCTACTGCCGATGGGCCGATAAGCGCCCATGCGGCCATCGCTGCCATTAACCCGATCCTATAACGATTGATCAATGCGCTCCTTCTTTCCTGACCTGCCTATGGAAAAGTGGTCCAAGAATTGAGTTAGTACCTGGCGGTTTGGGGGCGGCGATCATGTCGTCACGCCATCTAAGTAGGGCAGCAGTGGCCTGCCCCCATTGCGATACGAGTATGTAATCTAAAATCCGGCATTCGAACACCCGTGACTGGGCTGTCCGCACCACAGTGCAAGCCACGACCGAAGCCTCGGCGAGGTCGTCTATTCGGACATCCGTCGTCCTCCGAGTGAGGAGTGCCAATGTCCGCTTTGGGTCACAAGCGGACATTTTAGCTCGCGTCAGGATTGTCTGCTTTACCCCCAGAAGCGGACATCGAAGGCCAGACACGAGACTGCGCCGGATCCTAACTTAGGAATTCGTGGCGCTTCGTGGGGCCGGCAAACTTTCGCGTCCGGCGACTGCCGCGACGAGCTGAGGCCACCGATCTCCTAAGCCAGCGGAAACGCAATCGCCCTTGCGCGCCCTGAAAAAGCCGCGGTGGTGCACGCAAGCCACAACGTCTTGCGAAGCCGATCCTAACTTGATTGACCGAAAGGCAGCGCAGACCTTACGATTTTCTTGTTTTCTTATTCGATTCGCTATGGAGGACGTGCACATGCCCACGACACCGAAGTTTTTGACGTGCATTGCTCTGGCGCTGATGGCCGCCGTCACGGTCGGCGCAACATCCGCATTGGCCTCGGGGGCTGGCGGTCACGGTCCTCAGGAGCCAAGAGGGCCCAGCACCCCTGTTGAGCAGCCCGGTGCTGAGACGCCATAAGTAGCTTGACTACAGGTCAAGGGCTGTGACGTTGGCGCTGATGTCTGCCACGCGTGCTAGTATTGCGTTGTAGGCTAGAAGCGATGTCCCGGTGGCTAAGGTTTCAGTTGGTGCGTCCCACCGGCTAAAGTGCAAGTCCAATGCCCAGCACGGCCGCACTCGCGTTCTTGAATCGTGATCGCCTCGACCGGTCGCGCACGGTAGGTGTTGGGAGTGCCAAGCATGCTAGATACCTTTGGTACGTCGCTGGAACCATCGCGGCGAAGAAACACAACCAATATTTTGGTCTAAGGACTTTCAAGTCTTCACCTTCCACTCCCACGGCGAAATGTCGGGCGTTGCGTATGGCTGGCACTGGTCGGCGATCGATGCCAGCGTTCATCTTCGCACTTTTTTTGTCCTGCCAAATGGCGGCGGCGCAGAGCCAAGCACCCCTGCTCATGCTCAAGACTGCCGGGCATTTAGCACCCGTGTGGTCGTTAGCGTTCACGCCTGACGGTAAAGAATTAATTTCAGCAGGCGATGACAAGGTCGTTCGCGTCTGGAGCCTTCAGAAGGCCGAAACTGTACGGCTCATTCGAGCCGAAGCTGGGCCCGCGGACCACGGACAAATATATGTTTTCGCCCTGTCGCCAGATGGACATTGGCTCGCTGTGGGCGGCTCCCTCGGTCCAGTCGAAAGTGACCGCCCACCCGAACAGATGGACCGGCACAAGATCCGCCTTTATGATTTTGCAACCGGCAAACTTGTCGCGCTACTACTCGGCCACAAGAACGTCGTTCGCGGCCTGAGTTTCTCACCTGACAGCTCAAAATTGATATCGGCGGGTTACGACAACAGGGCCATTATTTGGGATGTTGAAACGCACGCCGTGATGCGGCGGCTCAGCTTCTTGCCAGACGACGCCAAATTGACCTCGGCTGATTACAGCAAGGTGGCCAAGGTAGCGGATCTGGAGTCATCCACCGTGATTCAGCGGCTCGAAGGTGAACATACAGACCGGGTGAGCGCCGCTGCATTTTTGCACAATGGCCAGCATGCGGTAACAGCCAGTTGGGACGGGACGGTTCGCCTATGGCAAGTCGACAGCGGCCAACCTCTAGCGGTCTTGGAGCACGATCGCGCCGTTCGGGCCCTGGCTGTATCCCCTGTCGACAACACTATCGCGGTGGGAAGCGTGGACGGCAAGGTGCGGCTATGGCGTCCATTGGGGCCAGATAAAGCGCCCACGGAGTTGGCAAACCAGAGAGGTGCCATCATGGCATTGAGTTTTAGCCGTAGCGGCAAGCAGCTCATATCGAGTTGCTACTGGAATTGCCAAGGTGCTCCGGTCCGTGTTTGGACGATGCCGTCCCTCCACGAACAATCGGACTACAGTGAGCAGGATTACGTCGGCGCAACGGCCCTAAGTCCCGATGGCAGCCTAGCGGCCACTACCGGTGGCGATGGATCGATCATCCCCGTATGGGACACAAAAACGGGTAAGACACGTTTGATACTCAGAGGCGAGAGTCAAGCGGTCTGGTCGGTTGGGTTCTCCAAAGACAGTGCACGCATTGCCTGGGGTCATCGGCACAGGTGTCCCGATCCGGCCTCCCAGCCCTGCCCGAACGCAATTGGCGAGCTTGAGTACCAACTGCCGCTGCCGACCGCGCAGCGTAAACTTGGTGTCCCCAGAGCTCTCGACAAACTTTCAGCACCGAACTTCATCCGCGCGACTGTCAC
>JAUVPN010000091.1 GCA_030598645.1 Hyphomicrobium sp.
CCCCCCCGTGAGATGCGGGCCCCGCCTCTACGTTGTGATAAGCCAACCGCACTTCGTTAACGCACAGCTGAGCGCGGCAATGTCATACTGATCGTTGCGAACGCGTGGTGCTCACGTCAAGCTCGAGGCTAACCCCAGCATGGATGCAAGCGCTTGGTCGATCTCCGCCATCCGTGACGCCATCGTGAAAGGCCGCGAACCCCCTCCGCTGCAATCACTGGCGACGCGCTCCTTCTATCGCTGGCTGGTCGTCGCAGTCGTCTCTATCGGCGCCTTCATGGGACAGGTGGATGCGAGCATCGCCCAACTTCTGTTGCCCACGCTTGAGCGTACCTTCGGCGCGACTCTCAGCAGCGTGAGTTGGGTTGCCGTAGCCTATCTTCTAACCATGGCAGCGTTGATGCCCGTCTTCGGACGCCTCGCCGACATCCTTGGCCACAAGCTTCTTTACGTGGCCGGCTTCGTTGTCTTCGTGGTGGGATCGGCCCTGTGCGGTTTCGCGCCAGACTTGCCTATTCTCATTGCCTCTCGAATTCTGCAAGCAATTGGTGGCGCGCTGCTGTCCGCCAACAGCGTTGCGATTGTCGTCACCGCCGCGGGGCCGCGAGAACGCGGGCGCGCTGTTGGCGTGCAAGCAGCTGCTCAGGCGATCGGCTTGAGTGCCGGGCCCGTAGTCGGCGGCGTGCTGTTGAACACGCTCGGCTGGCAATGGGTGTTTTGGATCAACGTACCCTTCGGCATCCTCGGCGCCTTCGCGGGATGGTTGATCCTGCCCAAGACAACCAACCTGTCCAAGAACAACCACTTCGATCTACGCGGCGCTCTTCTGTTAGGCCCAATGCTCACCGCGTTCATGCTGGTCTTGAACGAAGGCCACGCCTGGGGCGTCTACTCACCGGCCTTTATCGTCGTCGCCATCGTCGGCTTGACCCTGCTCTTCCTACTTGTGAGAGAAGAAAGGCGTGCCGAGGAGCCCCTACTCAATCCTCAACTCTTTGAGCGATTGGCTTTCGCGGCGGCCAACGCTGGTAGCCTTATGAGCTACGCTTTGCTTTTTGGCATCATGCTCCTCATGCCCTTCGTTTTCGAGAACGGCTATCAAGACACGCCCCTCCAAGCAGGATTAAGGTTGGCCATCATTCCGATTGCGATCAGCCTCGTCGCGCCCGTCAGCGGGCTCCTTTTTGATCGCTTCGGTCCCCGCCTGCCCACGCTCGCCGGCATGATCATCTGCGGCACTTCACTTGTTCTCTTATACTTCTCGCTTGGCGAGGCGCGCGCCGACCTCCTGGGCATAATGATCGCCCTTGGCATTTTTGGTATGGGTCAGGGGCTCTTCACCGCCGCCAACAACGCCGCAATCATGGCCGCGGCACCGGCCGATCTGATAGGAGAGGCCGGTGGCCTGCTCAACGTGACACGGGCCTTCGGCATTAGCCTTGGCATTGCCAGCGCATCCTTGGTTTTGTCTTTGAGCCTTAAGGCGTTGGGCGACACGAGTGGCAGCACGTTTCAAGCCACCTCCACCGACCTCTTGGTCGCCAGCAGCTACGTCGTGTTGTTTCTTATTTTGTTTGCCGTTGCCGCTGCTGGCGCATCAGTACTATCGACTAGAAGATCTGCATCTCACAGCGGACCAGATACGTGACACTTGCGCATAGGAGCCACGGAGCAGCGCGAGTTACTTCATGAGAGGAGATAATGCTCAGTTGCGGGCGCGCTCGATGGTCCTTGACGCTTTCGGGTTTAATGCCACCCCGTTCACACGACTGTCCCGGCCAGCGTTGACGTAGCACGTCCTAGAACCATAGGGTGGCGGCCGCGAAGTCGCCGGGCCCGTGAGGCCTTACCATCGCCCCATATTTTAAAGCTTGTCCGCAATGACACCTCAGCTCGAGCCCGCACTTATCGGCGCCCTCAACGACGCCAAGGCCTGGCCTTTTGAGGAGGCCCGCCGGCTCATCAAGCGTTTAAATAAGATCAAAGTCGGCACAGCCAAAACCGTAATATTTGAGACAGGCTACGGACCCTCTGGCTTGCCGCACATCGGTACATTCAGCGAGGTCGCGCGCACGTCCATGGTGCGCCAGGCCTTTGAGGTGCTGACAGAAGGAAAGTACAACACCCGCCTGATTTGCTTTTCTGACGACATGGACGGTTTGCGCAAGGTGCCCGACAATGTCCCGAACAAGGAGTTATTGAGCGCACATCTGCATAAACCGCTGTCGCGAGTGCCCGATCCGTTCGCTGACGGTTACCCGAGCTTTGCCGCGCACAATAATGCGCGCCTGCGCGCCTTCCTCGATCAGTTTGGGTTTGACTACGAGTTCTTCTCCGCCACTGAGTGCTACGAGTCCGGCCGGCTGGATGAGACGTTGCTGAAGATGCTCGAGGCCTATGACGAAGTCATGGACATCATCTTACCTACGTTGGGGCCTGAGCGTCGCGCCACCTATTCACCATTCCTTCCCATTTGCCCGCGGACAGGTCACGTCCTACAGGTTCCAATGATCGGGCGGGATCCCAAAAAAGGGACGATCGTCTATGAGGACCCAGAAACGGGCCAGAAGGTAGAGACACCAGTCACTGGCGGACACGTTAAGTGTCAGTGGAAGGCGGATTGGGCACTTCGGTGGGTCGCGCTCGACGTTGACTATGAGATGGCTGGAAAGGATCTCATCGATTCCGTGACGCTCTCATCGAAGGTCTGCCGCGCGCTCGGCGGGACGCCGCCAGAAGGTTTCAACTACGAGCTGTTCTTAGACGATAAGGGCGAAAAAATCTCCAAGTCCAAGGGCAATGGCCTGTCTGTCGAGGAGTGGCTTTTGTATGCCTCGCCCGAGAGTCTGTCACTGTTCATGTTCCAGAAGCCGCGCTCTGCTAAGCGGCTTTATTTCGACGTCATCCCACGTGCCGTCGATGAGTACCTGCAGTTCACCACAGCCTATCCCTCTCAAGAGCCTAAGCAGAAGCTAGACAGCCCCGTGTGGCATATTCATGCGGGACACCCCCCTGCCGTCGATATGCCAATCACGTTTGGGCTACTCTTAAACCTTGTCTCGGCATCGAATGCACACGACGCGGACGTGCTGTGGGGCTTTATTCGCCGTCTAGCCCCCGACGCCAGTCCCAAAAAGTTTCCCGTCCTGAACAAGCTTGTCGGCTACGCTCTGCGCTACTACGCCGACTTCGTTGAACCTTCCAAGACGTTTCGCGCTCCGACGGACACCGAGCGTGGTGCCCTTAAAGCCCTCAATGCCGAGCTGGCCAACGTCCAGCCGGGTGCAAGCGCTCAGGAACTTCAGACCATTGTCTATGAGACCGGCAAGACAAATGGTTTTGCCGAAAATCTACGAGACTGGTTCAAGGCCATCTATGAGGTTCTGCTGGGCCAATCCCAGGGGCCGCGATTCGGTGGCTTTATTAAGCTCTATGGCATCGACGAGACGCGCGCCCTGATCGACAAGGCGCTAAAAGGTGAACTCGTAAAGGCGGCGTGATTGATGAGGCCGAAGCCTACGCTGCACCTCGGGTGTGCGATCTCATGCCGACAACATCAATCCCCCAGATTTCGCGGATGATGCTCAAGAGCTGGGTCTCGCGCACACGAATTTCCCGTGCACCCCAAATATTGGCGTCAACCACATCGCGAGTAATAGCGAGCACGGGACACTCATCAACCATGCCGCGATAGATCTCGCGCTTGCGCGCAAAGTCTTGATTGCGCGCACTATCGTTTTGTCGCGGCGTGACCGCTACGAGGTTTCCTAGACTCTCGGTGCAAGTTTCGCGCTCTTCAGAATCGGGGAGCCAACGCCGCCATTCGCTATTCGCGGCAGGGCGCTGCGGGAGCACGTGCTCAACGCTGTAGTCTCCTGGATCAAGAACTGTCGTGTTCCTGGCAATCTCGTCGTTCAGGCGCAAGAGGAGTAATTTACAAATTTGCTGGTCGCGCCGGTAAAGTGTGCGCAGATGGTAGCTGATATTGCGCACCTCTTCGCGCGTAACTTGGAACGGTCCCTCGCCAGATACGATCGGCTGGCCGGTCTTTATTGCACTAATTACAGCAGCGAAACGGCGCATGCGTTTGCCTTTGCCATTGCAGAGTAGGCGCATCAAGTAAGCAAGGCGATCAATCTCCTTGAGCAGAACCGTCGCGCGCTTCGGATCATGCTGATATTGCTGCAAAGCCAGAATACCGGCAGGGGCCCAGTCTCCTTCTGGAAGCCGACCTAGATAAACGAGATAGCGACGTGTCTCCGCGTCGATCGGAAGTTCAATATCGGTTGCGCTGCGGAGCACGTGATAGGAATGCGCCAGGGGCGTTACGATCGTCTTCAGAAACGGTTCAGTCCCGCCCGTTTCGCGCACCAAACGACGAACACCGGTGATTATTTTGGACTCACTATGTCCATAAATATTGAACAAGTGGCTGAAGAATGTCTCGAAAGACGGCCCTAGCTTGCTGGCTGCGCTCTCCCATTGCGTCAGAGCGTTGCCAGCGCGGTCGGGAGGCACGCCCTTCAGCAACTCCGCTTTCAAAATGTCGTTGCGCTGCAGACTTCTGCCACGCTCATTGAGCACCGCAAACACGTTATGTGCGCGGTCGATGTCTCGCGTTAGAACGACGACAAAGTGACACTTGACGCACAGGAAATCGGCCAAGCGGCCCTGATCCGCATCGCTGAGAGCAGCAAGCTCCGTAATAAGGTGCTCGCGCACTGCAAATAACCGCTCCTCTGCCTCGCTCTCAATCCCTTGCGTCGGCATTGCCCCGCAGCCGCCGCGCGTTTGCACATAGTCTTGTAGGAATTGCTGCTCGTGATTTCGCAACTCAATACGAAACTGCGCGTCCTTCGATGCCATGGCTGTGGAATCGGCGCCGATCAGTTGGTCAAGCCTCCGCCCTCCCCACTGCCATTTTTCAGTCCCGAGGTCACGCAGGACAGCAGCAATTATCGAAAGCGTTATGAGGCGTTGCTGACCATCAATAATCTCGAACACGCGCGGCTCTGTTTCTCCAGCCTTGGGGAGGTCCCCGCCGGCCGGATCGAGCAAAATGATTGTTCCGATAAAGTAATCCGGCTCAGCCGGCGCCCCGTCGCCAACCAGCCCGGCCGCTGCAAGAATGTCTTCCAGCAGTTGTCCGGCTTCCATCGTGGTCCAGGAGTACGGCCTCTGGTAGCACGGCACCGTGAAGTGGAACGGCGTGGAAAAAAGATCGAAGACTGTAAGCGACGCCGTTGGCAGAACAGAAAACATTGATCTTCTTCGTGCTTATTCACTTCACATGCGTTACGCGCATGCGACGTCTTATCTCAAGAGGCGACGCTAGCATGTCTAAACTAATAGCGACAGACTCGTCGCGCCAAATGGGGATACTTGCTTTGGAACAAATCTCATCCGGTTCTGACGAAATGAGACACAAACCCCGCGCGCCGAGACAAATCATCCCGGCACTGCGCGCCAAGCCCCGAATGGCAGTCGGTTCACTCCACGTGGCGGCACCATGATGCGGGATGCAGACGCGACCCAACGCGTTTTCAAAATTACAACGCGCGCCGCATGGGAAGCAGCCTGCGATCTCGGAACCTTACCTGCCTCAGATGATGACCGTCGGGATGGCTTCATTCATCTTTCCTCGCCTCACCAGATTGCCGGAACACTCGCCAAACACTTCAAAGACCAAGCAGACCTAGTGCTGATCGAGTTCGATACTGAAATGCTAGGTAACGATCTGCGATGGGAACGTTCACGCGGGGGGGATCTTTTTCCACACCTTTATGCTTCGCTCCCTACAGCCGCCGCTCGCGCTGCACACTCGCTGCAACTGAATTCGAAGGGGGTGCCCGTCGTGCCGGAGGATATCACCGAATGTTGAGAGGGCTATTTGACCTGGCTCCGCGGCTATTGACGCTGCTCCCACCAGAAGAAGCGCACGAGCTGACCTTGCGGTCATTAGAGCGCGGCCTATTTTTTCGCGCTCGCGGACCGGACCATCCCTCTTTGACGCTAAGCTTTGCAGGGCTAACGCTACCCAATCCTATCGGCATCGCCGCAGGCTTCGATAAGGACGCGCGCGTGCCGGATGCGCTTCTCGCCCTAGGCTGCGGATTTGCCGAGATTGGTTCGGTCACGCCCTTGGCGCAGCCCGGAAATCCGCCAACGCGGGTCTTTCGCTTGAGGCAGGACCGCGCCGTAATCAATCGGCTAGGCTTCAATAATGGCGGTCACCAAGCGGCCCTAGTGCGCCTACTGAAGCGTCAACCCGGCCGCGTGGTCGGCGTTAATATCGGCGCCAACAAGAATGCGAAGGATCGAATTGATGACTTTGTTGGGGGCATTAAGACCTTTAGCGAGGTCGCCTCCTACTTCACCGTCAATATTTCCTCTCCAAACACGCCCGGCTTGCGCGACTTGCAAGCGCCGGAGGCGCTCAACGAACTTCTAAGCCGTCTGATGGACGCTCGCGCCAACCTTGTCGCGGCAGGCAAACCTAAGCGGCCAATTGTCGTTAAGCTCTCTCCTGACATTGCCGAGGAGGACTTAGCTCCCATCATCGCGCGCCTTGCTTCGCACAACGTAGACGCCATTGCCATATCGAATACAACGCTTACGCGACCTGGACTGCGCGATCCAGCTGCACGCGAAGCCGGCGGACTGTCGGGACGTCCATTATTTCACCGATCGACGGTCATGCTCGCACGGATCTTTCAAGCGACGAGGGGTAAAATCCCCCTCATTGGCATAGGCGGTATCGATAGTGGTCCGACGGCGCTTGCAAAAATCGAAGCCGGTGCCACGCTTATTCAGCTCTACACGGGCCTGATCTACGAGGGACCAGGTCTCATCCAACGCATCAAAGACGACTTAACCGAAGCCGTACGACGTCACGGGAATTTTGCCATCACCGACCTTGTCGGAAAAAGTGCACAGGCGTGGGCAGCAAAACCGCTAGACAACTAGTCGCCCGTCTTCAGCTAGTATCTTTGGAGCGCCGCAACGTACTGATCAACCTCGCGATGAGCCAAATCGGCACGACCACCATCGCGCCGAGGAGCAAATATTCCAACACCCAGTCGAAGGTTTCGAAACCCAAATCGTAGATTCGTCGCAGCAGTACCTCGATCTGATAGAAGAAATTGCGCGGAGTAATGCCGACCGCAGATAATATGACACCGACCACAATCGAGAGCAGCATTAGCCGAATGAACACTCCAAGAGGGCTTCCGCCCAGAAATGTATTGCGATCCATTGGCTTATTGCTCCTTAGCGAAGGTGCCCCGATCGGCTCGATCGGCCGTCCAACAATTGCTGAGCGGGCCTTATCATAGTCGCGGGCCAGTTTCGACCCAAGAGAAGGGCGGCAACGAGACCGGCACCATGAGGAACCCAAAAACACACTACGTTGACCAGCAACGTACGCGCCACAAGTGCGCTGTTAAGCCAGGTCTGCCTGCGCTGCCTGGGGCATTCGCGCAGTGGTTTGCATCGCGCGGTTGGGCGCCGAGGGAGCATCAGTTAGCGTTGCTCAAAGCTGCGGACCAACGGCGACCCGCGCTGCTGATCGCACCTACAGGTGCAGGGAAAACTCTTGCCGGATTCCTTCCGAGCTTGGTGAGTCTGGCCCAGCGCAGCCGCACTAAAAAGGGGGGCGGCCTCCATACACTCTACATCTCGCCGCTGAAAGCCCTGGCCGTCGACGTTGCGCGCAACGTCATGGCGCCAATCGCTGAGATGCAGTTGCCGATTCGGACCGAGACGCGTACAGGCGACACGCCGCTGTCGCGTCGCCGGCGTCAACGGACATACCCACCAGAAATTCTAATGACAACGCCGGAACAAATAGCGCTTCTGTTGAGCCACGAGGATGCCGGCCACCTTTTCGCTGATCTCGACACAATCATTTTCGACGAGTTACACGCACTCGCCGCCTCAAAACGCGGCGACCTACTGGCCCTCAACCTTGCGCGGCTCCGCACTTTGGCTCCCCAGCTCATGACGCTAGGGCTTTCGGCGACCGTTGCGCGGCCGTCTGAACTCAGAGCCTATCTCGCACGCCAGCGTGCACCCCAGCATTACTTAGAATTGGCAGACCTCATTTGCGTCAGTGGCGGTGCCAAACCCAAGATTAAAATCTTAGAGCTAGAAGAGCCCGTACCCTGGTCGGGACATACGACCCGCTACGCCCTCCACGAGATTTACCACGCGATTGCATCGCACAGTCTGAGCCTAGTATTCGTCAACACTCGCATGCAGGCCGAGCTCCTCTTCCAGGAGCTATGGCGCATCAACGAACTGGCTCTGCCGATCGGGCTGCACCACGGCTCGCTCGACTCGCGCCAGCGCCGGAAGGTGGAGACGGCGATGGCAGCAGGGATCCTCAAAGCCGTTATTGCAACATCAACGCTCGATCTAGGGATCGATTGGGGAGATGTTGACTTGGTAATCCACGCGGGTGCGCCGAAGGGCGCGAGCCGCTTTACCCAGAGGATCGGCCGCGCCAACCACCGACTGGAGGAGCCCTCGCAAGCAATCCTGATTCCATCCAACCGTTTTGAGGTGCTGGAATGCCGCGCCGCCGTCGATGCGGCCGAAGCCGGAGTGCAAGACGTGACCTTGTCGCGCTGCGGCGCGCTGGACGTGCTGGCCCAGCACGTGTTGGGCACCGCCTGCGCTAGCCCCTTCGCCCCGACAGCACTGTTTGCCGAGGTAGCGTCAGCCTCACCCTACAGCACGTTGTCTCGCGCCACGTTCGATCGCGTAGTCGATTTTGTGGCAACCGGCGGCTACGCGCTCAAGTCCTATGACCGGTTTGCCAAATTAAAAACCACGCCAGAAGGCCACATGCGTCTTGCGAATCGCCGCTTCATCCAGACCTACCGGCTTAACGCGGGCACTATTGTCGCCGCACCCGTTATAAAGGTGCGC
>JAUVPN010000084.1 GCA_030598645.1 Hyphomicrobium sp.
AATCGCGAAATCGCCCTGCCACCACGAATCCCCGAGGCGGTACAATTGAGCCGTCGATGACCGATCGGACCATCAGCCACTACAAGGTCACCGCCGAACTCGGCCGGGGCGGCATGGGTGTCGCATCAGGGAACGCGCCGCCGTAAACATGCACGACTTCATTCTCAACCGGTACCAGCCCCGTGGGCAGGAAGGGAAAGCCGTTGCGAAAACCGGTGGCCGCCACAACCATATCATACTCGCCCACAGTGCCATCACTGAAGTACACCTTGTTGCCTGCAAAGCGCTCGATGTCTGGGCGCGGCTTTATACGCCCCTGCCGCAAGTAGTTAAGCAAATCGGTACCAAAGGCGGGATGGCGCTGAAACAGCTTGTGTTTAGGGCGCTGCAGCCCGTAGCTGCGATAGTCGCCAATGACGGCCCAAACCAGTGCACGCAGCAAAAGCCGCTGCATGAACACGGGCAAACTCCAAATTGGAAGGTCAGTTAGCGGTCTGCCGAAGGCCGTTTTGGGCAGAAACCAATAGCCCGACCTGAGGCTTAAGTCGCACGATGCGCCAACGCGCGCGGCATCGCAGGCCAGATCACAGCCGGAGTTACCGCCGCCGATAACAAGCACGCGCTTGTCGTGCAGCTGCTTGGGCTCCCGATAGTCCTTCGAGTGAATGAAAGTTCCGGTAAAGTGACCAGGATAGTCTGGATAGCGCTTATCCCAATGGTGGCCGTTGCACACAACTAGGCCTTTGTATTCGCGCTCCTCGCCGTCATCGAAAAGCACCCGCCAGCTTTCATCAGTGAGAGGTGTTGCGCGCACCACCGTGCGGCCGAACTCGATCCCACTCAGTATTCCCCGATCGCGTGCATAGCTTTCCAGGTAGACGCGCATCTGCTTCTGGCTTGGGAAGTCCGGATAGTGCTGGGGCATCGGGTAGTCAGAGTATGCCGTCGAACGCTTGGATGAGACGATATGAACGCCTTTGTAGATGCCACTGCGCCAGTTGCCGCCGACGCCGTTGTTGGCGTCCACATGGTCGTAAGCGAGCCCGCGTTTGCGCAAGGCATCAGCCATTGCCAGCCCGACGGGGCCTGCACCGATAATGAGTAGGCGCTCTCGTCTGGAGAGACTGTGCAACATGCGATGCCGATCGAACTCTTAAAGCTTAAACATCTCATCTAAAGACATAAATCGCTGGCGTCCACAATAGCACCCTAGATGCTGCGTCCAATGAGCGGTTGCGTCGCAGTTCGAGCAAAGTGCCAGCTTACTCGGCCGCAACCACCATTGGAGTGTTTACCAAACCGAGCTGACGTTTGGCCTCATCACGCAGACTATCGATGGGCTTCAACGTGCCCTTTTCTTCATAGTGCCAGAACGTCCAACCATTGCAGGCCGATTTGCCTTGAACAAGGGCACCGAGCCGATGAATGGAACCTTGGTTACCGCCATGCGCGAGCGTCCCGTCCGCCTTTACCTCAGCGCGTATACGTGCCCTGGCATCGAGCAGCATGGCTCCGGGCTCAAGAATGCCAAGCTCAACGATAGTGCCAAAAGGCACGCGAGGCTCGGCCCGTTTAGATCTCTGCGTTTCTAAGGATGATTGCGGAAGGGGACGGACTTTGGCTATGCGTTCTCTTGCGGCTTTGGCGTAGTCGGTATCGCGCTCGATGCCGATCCAGCGGCGCCCTAAGCGCTTTGCCACGGCACCGGTCGTGCCGGTGCCGAAGAAGGGATCGAGCACCACATCGCCTGGCTTGGTAGATGCCAGCAACACGCGAGACAATAGCGCTTCCGGCTTTTGGGTGGGGTGTGCTTTGCGACCGCCTTCGTCCTTAAGGCGCTCAGGGCCCGAACAAATCGGAAAAAGCCAATCAGAGCGCATCTGAATGTCGTCGTTGAGTGCCTTCAAGCTCTCGTAGTTGAATGTGACGCGCGATCGCTGGTCACGTGCTGCCCAGATCAGTGTCTCATGCGCATTAGTGAACCGTCTGCCACGGAAGTTCGGCATAGGGTTTACTTTGCGCCAGATGATGTCGTTCTGGATCCAAAAGCCCAAGTCTTGCAGCGCCACTCCTAGTCGAAAGACGTTATGATAAGAGCCGATGACCCAAATGGCGCCGTCAGGCTTGAGCACGCGCCGGCACTCAGCAAGCCAAACGTGCGTGAACTGATCGTATTCGGCAAAGCTGGAAAACTTGTCCCACGCTTCGTCGACGCCATCCACGCGCGTATTGTTGGGTCGCATGAGGTCGGAGGCGAGTTGCAAATTGTAGGGCGGGTCAGCGAATACAAGATCGCAGCTCTCGTCGGGGAGGCCACGCAGGGCCTTCAGACAATCATCGACAATGACACGATTTGCCGCTTGGGACGGCACAGGACGGGGACGCGAGACCATAAACGCAACTTCCAAAAGAGGGGTTGAACATGCGCGGGGAAACAAGCGCATAACGATAGTCGCCCGACGGGCAGTCGTTGGAAAGGCTTAACATGCTAAAGTTGCGTCGCCTCGGCGCCCAGGTAAGTGAGTAGCCTGCAAAAGCCTTGAATGAAAGGCGAATAAGGCCGGCCTATGCAAGGCGGCGCACCTTTTGTCAGGCCAAACCCAACGCCAACTGAATGGGGCGGAACGAGCGCCGATGATGGGTTGTCACGCCGAGGCGGCGGATCGCATCTTGGTGTTCGGCCGTGCCATACCCCTTATGGCGCTCAAAGCCGTAGCCAGGCAGTTTGGCGCCAAGGGAGATCATCAGCCGGTCGCGCGTAACTTTGGCGATGATGGAGGCCGCAGCGATCGATAAACAGCGCGCATCACCTTTGACTATGGTACGCACCGGAACCTCGAGTTGGGGCGCGCGGTTGCCATCAACAGCGGCAAGCTTCGGAATGATGGGAAGTTGTGCCACCGCGCGGCCCATCGCCCACAGCGTTGCCGCGAGTATGTTGTCACGGTCGATGCGTTCCACGTCGGCAATGCCGATGCCGAAATGCGAAGTCTTCGTGATGCGGCCGTAGAGAAACTCGCGCGCCTCCTCGTCCAGCATTTTGGAATCAGTGATGCCGTCTGGAATGCGCTGAGGGTCGAGTATTACCGCCGCGGCGACAACAGGACCGGCGAGGGGTCCGCGTCCGGCCTCGTCGACACCAGCAACAGGGCCACCGTGAAGCTGAAATTCCGCAGCTTCAAGTTCAAATGTCGGCTTCAGGCGCGAATCGACGGTCCCCATAGGGGGAAGAATGCGAGGCGCCGAGCCGCTGTCAAAGGCTAGTATCGCTTTACCGACAAGAATGACGCTAGAAAAGTTGCATTTGTTGCCCGGCGAGCACGGGCGCCTGGAACAGGTCGCAGCGCAAGCCTTGCCGCTGAGCATTGAACCCTAGGCGCTTCATCCTGAGGCGGAACCGCTGCGCGATTTGGACTGCGTAAGGACCGCTACCGCGTTGGCGTAGACCGAACTCGGCGACGTAATCCTTCCCGTCGTGCATGGACTGTAAGAGGCTGAGAATACGTTGCGCCCTGTCGGGAAACTCAGTGGCAAGCCATTCGCGAAAGATCTCTTTTAGCTCCAGCGGCAAGCGCAGTAAGACGTAGCCCGCTTCGCGAGCGCCTGCGGCATAGGCCGCCTCTAGAATGCTTTCTATTTCAGGGTCATTGAGACCAGGAATAATGGGCGCCGCCATCACTGCGGTGGGAACGCCTGCATCCGCCAGTTGGGCGATAGCATTGAGGCGCTTTTCCGGTGTTGCCGCCCGCGGCTCCATCACACGCCCAATGCGCCGATCAAGCGTAGTTATCGACAGCACAACTTTGGCGAGGCCGCGCGCGGCCATCCGCCGAAGAATGTCAATGTCGCGTAGAACGAGCGCCGACTTTGTCACGATGCCCACAGGATGCGAGGTTCGCTCCAAAATCTCGAGTATAGATCGCGTGATTCCGCGCTCGCGTTCGATTGGTTGATAGGGGTCGGTGTTGGTGCCAAGCGCAATGACTTTCGGCTGATATCGCGGGTGCGCCAGCTCAAGTTCGAGCAGCTTTGCCGCGTTCGTCTTTGCGTAAAGCTTTGTCTCGAAATCGAGCCCTGCGGAGTGTCCGAGATAGCAATGTGTTGGCCGCGCGTAACAATAGATGCAGCCATGCTCGCAGCCGCGATAGGGGTTGATCGAGCGATCGAAAGAGATATCGGGACTGTCGTTGCTCGTTATTATTGTTCGCGCCGCTTCCTCCTGCAATTCCGTCTTAAATGCGTTGAGGTCGCAAAGGCTCTCCCAGCCGTCGTCAAAAATCTCTCGGCACTCAGCCTCAAAGCGCCCCGATTGATTGGAGCGCGCGCCGCGGCCACGGCTCAATTCGGATCTTACTGGTGCGTTGTCAGCGATCTTGGTTGCTCCGCTTGGCTCTTTTCAACCCGTGTGCCCCATGGGCTTATACGAGAAACTAGAACAAATAAAGAACAAAGGTTCGCGCGTAGCATCGTCTCTGGTGGCGTGCCCACAGGTCTTGTTGATTAAAGGTGCCTCGTGGCACAGAGAGCTATGATCTCCGTGGTTATTCCGGCTCTCAATGCTCAAGCGACTCTGCCTGAGGCGCTTTCGGCGCTGATCCCGGCGGCGTTGGCGGGGCTCGTTCGCGAGGTTGTCGTCGTCGACGGTGGTTCCACTGACCAGACGAGACTGTTAGCTGATAGTGCCGGAGCCGAGGTAATCACGGCAAACCCAAGCCGCGGTGGCCAGTTGTTGGCGGGCGCTGTACGCGCCAAGCATCCCTGGCTGCTGTTCCTTCATGCTGACACGGTGCTCGATCCTGGCTGGGAGCAGGAGGCCAGCTATTTTATGGAAGCTGTTGACAAGGGCAAGGCGGAGCTGGCAGCCGCTGCGTTCCGTTTTGCGCTCGATGATGAGGGCCTGGCGCCGCGGGTCTTGGAACGGTTAGTGCGGCTGCGCTGCGCTATGCTCCGCTGGCCCTACGGCGACCAAGGCCTGCTGATCCCGCGGCGGCTCTATGACGAGGTCGGCGGCTATCGCTGTATGCCTGTGATGGAGGATCTGGATCTGGCGCGGCGTTTAGGCGCGCGCCGATTGAAGCTGTTGCGGGCACGCGCGGTCACCAGCGCCCAACGCTATAAGGTTGAAGGCTATGTTCAGCGCTCGGTAAAGAACCAGGTGTGCCTGCTAATGTATGCGCTAAACGTGCCTCATACTCGGATCCTGCAATTCTATGGGGACAACGAGCAAAAGTCCTAATTGCCGCGCGGGCAGCAATGCACTGAAAAGATTTAAGCCTTGCCCTTCTGCGGCCTCTGCTGCGTCGTAATTTTGCCGCCACAGTCGGGTCGTTTGCTTATCAGTACTCTTCGGAGAAGAGAAAGGTGATTGGTCGTCAATGGTGCGTCTTGCGTCTCTTCCGTTGGCCCCACACAGGGCTTCACCAATTTATCGTCGCACAATCGTTGCGCCGCCGGCTTTCGCCTCGCGTCTTATCGTGATGTTGAAGGAGCCAGTTGCTGGCCGTGTCAAAACGCGGCTAGCCCGCGAGGTAGGCGCGGTACGAGCGACGTCCTTCTATCGCACGACGTCCTCAGCATTGCTTGCTCGCGTTTATCACCCCTGCCGCTGGCAGACGCAGCTTGCCATTGCGCCAGATGCAGCGGTCAACAGCCGCGCCTGGCGCAACTACTCGCGTCGCCGTCAAGGCAGCGGCGATCTCGGCAAACGCATGCAACGTATTATGGACACTGAGCCACCCGGACCGGTTGTTGTCATTGGCACGGACGTTCCAACAGCAACGGCGACGCACATTGCCGCGGCTCTCAAGTCGCTCGGCTCCCATGACGCCGTGTTCGGGCCTTCGCCTGACGGCGGTTATTGGCTCGTCGGCTTCAAGCGCCGGCCCCGCATCCCGCGCGGTTTTGTTTCCGTCAAATGGTCGAGCCGCGACGCACTTGCACACACGCTCGCAAATCTTTCGGGCTTGTCGGTTGCCTGTATAGAGACCCTCGCCGATGTCGACGAGGCTGCCGATCTGACACAGGTAGGTGGCGCGCTGGGGCGGACGATCCTGCCCGCGATGTACCAGAAGGACGCTCAGTTCTGTGGAGTAATGTCGACCGAAACGACGATTTAGCATCGACAAAAGCAACATGGCATCGGTCGTACAGAGTAGGGGGATTAGACCATGGCGCAAGCATCGTCAGTACAATTCACGCCAGTTCAGGTGTTGCAGGCGGCCCGCCGGGCCGAGGCGGAGGGCAAGATGGAATATGCCCTCCAATTTTATCGTCATCTTGTTGAGCATCATGTCTCAACGTCCGAAGCGCACGAAGCACGAGAAGGGCTATTACGCATAGCCGAGTGGCGTTGGGGCGAAGCTCGCGCGTTCGGACGACAGACGACGTCTCAGCCCGCACCAGCATCCACTCCGCAAGCTTCTCAAAACACTTACACCGCGATTGAAGGTGGCAGGTCAGCGTACGCCAAAGAGCAGCTGTACGAAGAGCCTCCGCCGGTCGACGATCAGCGCATGCCCCAGATAATCTCGCGAGAAAGGGCGAGAAATTTTGAGGGCTCGGATGGCTCTGCTGTCTCGGGTCGTTATCGCGGCGCTCGGTTCGTTGCATTTGTTCTGAGCAGTCTGGGTTGGGCAAGCGTTATGGGCGGTATACTCATCGCGGTCGCGGCTTCGGCCGGCGCAGTTGCGGAAGTATCTGCCGCTAGCGTTTGGGGTTTGCCAATCGGGGCACTTTTTGGCGTGCCGGCGGCAACGATAGGGCTACTCTTGGTGGTCGCTGGTCAGATTGCGATCGCAGTGTTCGAGAACGCGAGCGCCACGCTGCAGTTGCTTGCATTGCAGCGTGTGAAAATCGGCGACTGAGGCCCGTTACTTCCTCTTTATGGTTTCGGCTGCGCGAACGTCGTGCCGCTCCTGCAGTCGCGGCATAATCTGCACAAGGTTACACGGGCGGTGCCGGCTATCGAACTGCCACTTCAGTATCCCTTTCCACGCATCCTCGCAGGCGCCTGGTGAGCCGGGGAGACAAAACACATAGGTCCCCTTTGCAACACCGCCGCAGGCGCGAGACTGAATCGTCGAGGTGCCGACCTGCTCATATGAAATCCTGTGGAAAATCGCTGAAAATCCCTCAATCTCCTTGTCGAATAGTGGCTTCACCGCTTCTGGTGTGATGTCGCGGCCGGTGAAGCCTGTGCCACCCGTCGTCAGGATTACATTGACGCAAGGGTCGGCGATCCAGCCTTCCACCGCGGTGCGGATTGCCTCCAGGTCGTCGGTGACGACGGTGCGTTTAGCAAGCGTGTGACCAGCATCTTCAATCAAGTTTTGAAGCGTTGCACCCGACTTGTCGGAGGCAAGGTCACGTGAATCGGATACGGCCAATACGGCAAAGCGCAATGGCTTAAAGGGATACGTTTCATCGAGCCTGTGCATGTCTTAATTCCCGGCTTTGAGGGCGCTCTTGATTGTGAGCAGATCACGCCACGCCATGCCCTTGGCGGCCGGTGTACGCAAGAGATAGGCGGGATGTAAGGTGGCGATACCTCGTGCAGCATAGCCGCCAAGGTCGAGCGTATGCCACTTGCCTCGAATTCTCATGATGCCGTCGGTCGTGTCTAAAATCTGCTTGGCGGCCGCTCCGCCGAGCGCCAAAATAATTTCAGGAGCCACTAAGGCCACCTGGCGTTCGAGGAACGGTCGGCAGGCAAGTGCCTCCTGCGGGGTCGGCGTCCGGTTCCCCGGCGGGCGCCAATAGACGATGTTAGTGATGTGCACGTCGCTTTCACTCAGCTCGATTGCAGAAAGCATTTTATCCAGCAGTTTGCCGGCGCGTCCCACAAACGGCTTTCCTTCCAAGTCCTCGTCGCGCCCGGGGGCCTCGCCGATAATCATAAGCCGCGCCTTCTCTGCGCCCCGGTAGAAGCACAGGTTCTTGGACGTAGCCTTGAGCCCGCAGCCCTCGAACCGCTGCAGCATACTCTGCAGGTCAGCGAGCGTTTTCGCACGACTGATCAAACCGGTCGCGTTTGCATCGGCTACGGCTGCCCGTGCGGTGGGGAACTGACGCTGGCGCTTGGCGGGAGGATGGGGTCTGCTTTCTTCCGCGCTTTGACCGGGTGGCACCCTAGGCGCTGGCGGCATATCTTGCGGTTGGGCGTCGTCGATCTTGAAGTCAGTGCCAGGGGCACGATCGCCACGCGCTAGCCAATCGGTAGTCGCCTCGGCGAGTGCAGCATTGACGCCCATGGTCTCGTACCAGTCGAGAATGCAAGCGACGAGCTTACGCGATGTTTCATCTACCGTCATGGTGTGAGCAGTATAGCGCGCGCCGACGCCTTCTGCTGGGAGTAGTGCACCCTGAGACGTTCTGCCCCTAAGTGCTTGACGCTTTGGGTAATCACGACCTAATCGACGGTCGTCAAACCGGTTCAGAAGAAAAGGTACCGACGAGATGGCCAACCATGCCGACACTCTAACGCCCCGAGAGGCAATGGAATTTGATGTCGTCGTCGTTGGCGCGGGACCAGCCGGTCTCACCGCGGCCATTCGCCTAAAACAGCTTGCTGCCGAAGCAAACCGTGATCTTTCAGTTGTTGTATTGGAGAAGGGCTCCGAGGTTGGTGCCCACATCCTATCTGGCGCTGTCATCGATCCCATCGGGCTTAACCGGCTCATCCCGGATTGGAAGAAGAGAGGTGCGCCGATCGATACACCCGTGCGCGAGGACAAGTTCCTCGTGCTCGGCGAAGCCAGCACCATGCGGCTCCCGAACATTCTTATGCCCCCGCTGATGAACAACCATGGCAGTTACATCGTGAGTTTGGGTGCGCTCTGCGGTTGGCTCGGCGAGCATGCTGCCGAGCTGGGTGTCGAGATCTATCCGGGATTTGCGGCGGCTGAAGTGCTCTACGACGACAACGAAGCCGTAGTCGGCGTCGCCACTGGCGATATGGGCGTCGGTCGCGATGGCAAGCCGACGGAAAACTTCGTGCGCGGCATGGAATTGCGCGGCAAATACGTATTCATTGCCGAGGGGGCACGCGGCTCGCTCACAAAGCAGCTCATCAAAAAGTTC
>JAUVPN010000187.1 GCA_030598645.1 Hyphomicrobium sp.
GGCCACGAAGTGCGTGACGGCATCGCCTATCCAGTCGATTGGATCAAAATCATTTTCAATCCGAGTTTCCCCTATCGCTTTGCGCACATGTTTATCGCGGCATATCTTACGACTTCGCTCGTGGTGCTGGCTGTCGGTGCGCGCTACCTCGCCCAAGGCCGCTTTACCGAAGATGCCAAGACGATGCTGCGCATGGGGCTTGGTATGGTTGCTATCCTCACGCCGCTCCAAATGTACGTTGGCGATGTTTCGGGCCTCAATACCGAGAAACATCAACCTGCGAAGATTGCTGCGATTGAGGCCCATTGGGATGGAAACAAGCCAGGTGACCTCGTCCTCTTTGCGATTCCTAATGAAAAGGAAGAACGCAACGACTTCGAAATCTCGATTCCCAATGGCGCAAGCTGGATCATTACTAGCAAGGCGGATGGGCTCTTTCCCGGGCTCAAGGACTTTCCGCGCGATGATCGGCCCCCAGTAATTCCGGTGTTCTTTAGCTTTAGGATTATGGTCGGCATGGGCGTATTGATGCTCATCGCCGGTTGGGTCGGTGCATGGTTGTGGTTTCGAGGGCGCTTGTTCACAACCAAGTGGTATCTGGAGACCGTCCAATACGTTTGGCCGCTCGGCTTCATCGCTATTCTAGCTGGCTGGTATGTAACCGAGATTGGGCGTCAGCCATGGGTCGCCTACGGCATCTTGCGGACGGCTGATGCGGCCTCGCCGGTTGCTCCGTCTGCGGTGCTAACAACCCTCGTCCTGTTCATTTTGGTCTACACGTGCGTCTTCGCCACGGGCATCTACTACATCAACCGCCTGATCGAGTATGGGCCCAAAGGTGCTGCCGTCGAAACGCCTGATGCGCTGCCGTCGCGGCCGCTCTCCGCGGCAGGTGAGGCGGCACATGAAGCGATAGAGCAGAGGTGAGGCATGGATGCAATCTCCCTATGGCTTCCGGTTGTGTGGGCTGCAATTATCGCTGTTGCTGTGGCGCTCTACGTCATCCTCGACGGTTTCGATTTGGGTATCGCCATCCTCTTTCCGCTCGCACCCAATGAGGTCCGGCGCGACCAGATGATGAACTCGGTTGCGCCCTTTTGGGATGGAAACGAGACCTGGCTGGTCCTCGGCGGCGGCGGACTATTCGTAGCCTTCCCGCAGGCCTACGCGGTGATCATGCCGGCGCTCTACCTTCCCATGATCATCATGCTGCTTGGGCTGGTCTTCAGAGGAGTCGCATTCGAGTTTCGCTGGACCGCCAAGCCTAACCACGAATTATGGGATATCGCTTTTACTGGTGGATCAATGGTCGCAGCGTTCATGCAGGGGGTGATACTCGGCGGCATTCTGCAAGGTATCAAGGTCGAGAATGGTGTGTTCTCGGGAGGCCCGCTCGATTGGTTTGCACCGTTCCCATTCATAACTGGCCTGGCTCTGCTCGTCGGCTACGCTCTATTGGGTAGCACGTGGCTCATTATGAAGACTGAGGGCACTCTGGCCGTAGAGGCTCGTCGCTGGGCCAAGTGGTTGCTTCCGGTGGTTCTTGTGACGATGGCCATTATTAGCCTTTGGACTCCGCTCGCGTTCGATCGGATCGCCGAGCGTTGGTTCTCGTGGCCCAATATTGTTTACTTAGCACCTGTCCCGGTTGTAACGGCGTTTATCGCGCTTTTATGCTGGTATGGATTGGTCAAGGGACGCGAGGCGATGCCATTCCTTTCGACCATCGGATTGTTCTTGCTCGGCTTCCTTGGGCTCGTCATCTCAAACGCACCCTATCTCGTGCCGTCGTCAATAACAGTCTGGGATGCCGCCGCCGTTCCTGAGTCGCAGATTTTTACGCTTGTTGGCGTCCTCATAATGTTGCCGCTGATTTTAGGCTACACCGCGTTCGTCTATTGGACCTTCCGCGGCAAGGTGCGCGAAGGCGAGGGTTATCACTAGATCTTGTGCGCGACAGCCGCGCAATATTACCCACGCCTTGCCATCGTCGGCATGCACCATCATGCCAGCCTATTCTATTGCGGCAACGTCTCCAATAGTCACGACCGAATGATACGGCGACCTCGGAGAGCGAATGTTTGGATGGTTCAAGCGCAACGACGGATTTGAGTGGCACGACTATGTGCGCACAACGATCCTCCTGCGCCGGCGAAAACGGCGCCAGCGTGTGGTCGAGGCGGGTTACGCGGCGGTGCATGGTGTGAAGAACGTCGGCCGGCGCGGTGCGGCTGCAAGTATCGAGGGCGTGCAGGAGCTGAGACGTGGCGCCGTCGCCGTACGTCAGCGAGGTGCCGCCATAGGCGTAGCAGGCATGCATAACGCGCAAAATAAGGTCAGCGCGGGAGTGCTAATTTTGTGGGCTTGGACACGCGCCGTGGGAAGGCGCCTACGCAGTGGCCTAGATCTCATGTGGACATGGTTGCGCGCCGCCGGCAGGCGCCTCCGCAAGTTAGCTGCTTGGCTTTGGACGCACGGATGTGCGGGCGGTATTCGATTAGGTCAGATGCTCACAGGAACGTTTGCGTCCTGCGCTACGCGGCTGGAGCCGGTATTTGCACGTCTGCGGCAGCCGCATATTCGCACTCCGCTTGCCATTGTGGGGTTTGCCGCCATTGCTGGTGCGTTTGCCCGCATTGTTTCGAACGGAATTGATATCGACGTCGTTATTGCCGTTGTGGTCGGGTTAGTGATCCTCAGTCTCTTGTTCTTGGCGCAACGATCCGGCGGCATAAATTGGTCGAATCTGGAGTTGCGCAATAAGGTGCGTAGTGGCGGTTCCATCGGTCCGGCGGCGATTGACGCTACAGTTTTTGTCTTCGCGCTCATGCTCGCCGTCGGCGCTGTCTGGCTGTTTTGGCGAAACGTACCCTCGTTGTCAGACCTTCCAAGTCTGAGCCTTGCATCGACAAAAATAGAAGGACGCGGGGTAGCCATTTCCGGAGATACGCTGCGTGTGGCAGGCAAAACGTTGCGCCTTGATAGTATTGAGGCACCCGTGCCGGGCCAACGATGTTTGCGCGGAAAATCGCGGCGGTGGAACTGCGGGGCGTCTGCGACGGCTGCCCTGTCGCGACTCGTCCGGCGCGCGAGCGTGACGTGCGAGATTACAGGTTCAAATGATAGCAACCGTGCACTTGGCGATTGTCGCGTCGGTGAGCGAAACGTTGCTGCTGAGCTTGTGCGCAATGGGCACGTATTTGCAATAAGTGGTTTCTTTGCGGCCTACACGGACCTCGAAGACGCTGCGCGGAATGCCAAACTTGGGATTTGGCGCGGCCAGGCGATGCGACCCTCCGATTACCGAGCGCAAAAATGGGAGGAAGCTAAGCGCGCCGCTCCCAACGGTTGCCCTATCAAGGGCAACGTTGCGCGCGGTCGCCGCGTCTACGTTTTGCCGTGGTCGAGCGATTACGGGCGAGTAAGGATTACGCGCAGGCGCGGCGAGCGCTGGTTCTGCAGCGAAACCGAGGCGCAGGCGGCGGGATGGAAGCCTGCTGGATCGTCCTGATCGACTCAATTAGACAATGCGCTTGTACTGGGTGCAGAAAAGACGACGCCCGCGGTCCGGGGGAAGACCGCGGGCTTAAAAACGTGACGCCACTAAGGGGGATAGATGGAGGGCGCCACGAGAGGAATTCATCGTAGTATTTTTCCTCTCAAATTTGCAACTTGTCGCCCGAATGGCTTTCCGGCCAGTTAAGAATTTGCCGTCAATTATAAATAGTCCTGCTTCGTATCGCGTGTGGCTATTGCGAAACCACACAACCAAGGTCGTAAACCCAAAACGTGGCCCGCCATTCAGCGATCTCGGTCTTCAGCGCGGATTACAATTTCTGTCGCCCCGTCGCCGCGCACAATCGTCGCCTTGACGACCTTATCGATCCGATGCGCGTCGAGCAGGCGGAACATGTCATCGACCCCCGTTACGGCTTCCCCATCGAGACGCACAAGCAGGTCTCCTGCCTTCAAGCCTGCCTTGTCTGCCGGGCTTCTAGGCTGGACTTCACAAATGTGCACGCAGCTCTGCTGCGCGAGGCCGTTCTTGTATGCGAGCCGCGGTGGAAGCGGAATTTGCTCTGCAATGACACCAATGCGCGCCCGCAGCACGCGGCCGTGCAGCAAGATCTGTGTCAGCACATGCTGAGCTGTATTCGCCGCCACCGAGAAGCAAATGCCTTGCGCGCCAACGATCATTGCCGTGTTGATGCCGATCACCTCTCCGTGCGAGCTAGCAAGCGGTCCGCCGGAGTTTCCTGGGTTCAAGGCGGCATCCGTTTGGATCACGTCGCCGATGAGACGCCCGTTCTGGGCGCGCAGGGATCGGCCAACGGCGCTCACGATGCCGGCCGTAACAGTGGACTGAAAACCTAAGGGATTGCCGACCGCAATCGCAATTTGGCCGGGCCGCACACTCTTGGAATCGGCGAGGCGGGCTGCGGGTAGGGTCTCGCTCGTTTCTCCACGCAACACAGCCAGATCAGAGTCAGGGTCCTTGCCCAACAGGCGGGCATAGAAATTCCTGCCATCGGAAAGCGTGATTGAAATCGGATGCGCTGTGTCGACGACATGGTGGTTGGTGAGGATAAGGCCATCCGGCGAGACGATTACGCCTGAACCCGTACCTCCGGTGGAGCGGCCGTGGCGAAGCGCGCCGTGACCGACACGGACAACGGTTGGGGCGATGACGTCGACGGCGTCAACGACGGCGCGCGAATAGGAGTCGAGTAACGAATCATCTGATCGTCTGTCATGAGCGTGCGCATCTTTATGCTCACTAGCCGCATCCGATTCGCCGACAAAGCCGTTGCCAAGAAAACCAATGGCGTTTCGCATACCCATCTCCCAAGCCCGAGGTGGCGAAGATTATCTCGCTCACTTAACGAGTAGATATATGGGGATTGCGTGGCATAAGAAGGAGTGATCAACACTAGGCTGCATTCAGGCATCAGGCGCTGACAAACATCACCGCCAGGACAGCTCGAACGGCGAAAGGCGAATCGTGTCCGTCTTCTTGCTGCTGCCCGCGTAACCGATATTGGCAAGCACGCCAGATATATTGATAATGTCATCTGTGCGCATGACGATTCGGGTATCTTCAGTTAGAAGTTGGCCATCGACCCATAAGCGCACAGCGCCATCTGAGTTTTCAGAAGAGTTGAGCACAACCTCCTGCTCGATAGCTGCCCAGCGGCCGGGTGTGAGGGCTTTTTTGCTACGGCTAGCGTCGTTAATGCTGCGAGTTTTGGCACCAGAACGCTCGACATCAACGCTAATCTCGCTCTTATCGTTCCAGGCGACACGCGCAGCAAAGGCCGGATTGCTGCCCATCATGCTGCCGTATAGGCCTGGCAGAACGCCGCCTCGGCCAAACTCGAACCTTCTTGGCAGCCAAAGATTATAAGTCAGGCAGGCGGCCTGCGCGGAGTTCAGGCCTAGTGGCCTCCACCGGAAATTAAGACCGTTATGCGACCCAGCGCTGTCGCTCTCCATACTTGTTACGTTGGCGAGTTTTACTTCTAGCGCCACGCGCGAAGATCCCTCGGAGACGGAAACGATTTTTGTGTTTTCCAGAACCCCTCTTTCGGGCAAGCCGACGCGGGCCTGCAATTCGAGCGGCGACATCAGCGCGCCGTCGTTTGTTTGAAGCGCGAACTGCATGCCTGCCGGGTAACGCTTACTACACGGGGACGCCGTCTCGACA
>JAUVPN010000105.1 GCA_030598645.1 Hyphomicrobium sp.
AAAGCGATCGGTGATCAATTCTTCGCCCCGTGACCACAAGAAATGCTTGCCCCCTCGCAGAATGAGTTGCCCCCGGATCCCGTCCCATTTTCGCTCCACCAACCAATCGTCAGGTGAACCCAGATTTTCAGGCGCATGTTCCATCGCAGATGCCAGGAAAAAGGGATAAGGCTTCGACAGATCTTGGAGCGGATGATCACTCAATATGAGATCAGAATACGTAGTGGCCTTGGGGCTCCAATCGCCCATCATGCGATGGGCCAATACGCTTTCGTCAATATCTGTTGCTTGCGCGAGCGCGCGCGTCATCAATTTCTGCGAGACGCCGACGCGAAACCCGCCGGTGATGAGCTTGTTGAATAAAAAGCGCTCAGTGGCGTCCAATCGCTGCCAACCTGACAGTACCCCCTCTTTCTTCTCTACGTCGTGGAAGTCTTTCAGGTCTTGGATGTATCCGATCCAATATGAGAGACTTTCTTGGCTCTTTTGCGTGTTGGGCGGCAAAACAAGGGCAATCGTTTCGGCAAGATCACCGACAACCGGATACGTCTCCTCGAAGAGCCAGAGAGGAATATGCGCGGCTTCGGCTGCCCATTGACGCAACAGCGTCGTCGTAACGGTCCGCCGTGGTCGCCGCCCAGAAAGGAGCGCGATCGTCCATAACTTGTCTGTATCGCTTGTTTGCGAAAAATACTCCGCCAACACATCAACCTTCGCGTTGGTCTTGGTGGTCTGATCGAGTTGCACGAAAAGCTGAGCAAAGCGCCTCATTGGCCTGCTCCGTGACCAGACGCGTCCTCATTTTTGTCCGCGTCACCGGAATCAGCGTCCGCGGTTTCCCCTTCAAATTCGGTATCGACGACGTGCGCGTCATAGCCTTGCGCCTGCAGCCATCGGCAGAAGGTTGCGGTGTACCCATGTGTGACAAAGATGCGCTCTGCCCCGCTGCCCTTTACGGCCCGGTTCAAGTCGGGCCAGTCCACGTGGTCACTGATAACAAACCCGCGATCGACGCCGCGGCGGCGGCGCACCCCCCGCAACGCCATCCAACCTGATGCCACTCCAGTTGAGACCTCACCAAAACGCCTCACCCAAGCAGACCCCAATGCCGCGGGCGGAGCGACAACAATCGCGCCAGAGGCCGCCTTGCGATCCGTATCTGGGTTTACCAAGGTCGTCTGGGGTAGCTTGATGCCTTGCTTGCGCAGCACGGAATTGGTGTTTTCCACGGCGCCATGCGTGAAGATCGGTCCTATGCTCGTGTCGAGATTGGCGATCAGTCGCTGCGCTTTGCCGAGTGAATAGGCCGCAAGAACACTGACCCGTCCCGCGGCCGCATTGGACTGCCACCACGCGTTGACCTCGCTCATGACCTCCGCTTGTGGGCGCCAAGTGAAGACGGGCAAACCGAAGGTGCACTCGGTGATAAAACTGTGGCAACGTATGGGTTCAAATGGAGCGGAGAGACCGTCATCCTCAAGCTTGTAATCGCCGGAAACAACCCACACCTCGCCTTTGTGTTCCAATCGAATCTGGGCAGACCCCGGGATGTGTCCGGCTGGGTGGAAGGAAATCGTGACGCCGGCGATAGTGCGCGTTTCTCCGTATTCGACGCTGTCGATCGTAATGCTACCAAGCCGATGACGGATCACGGGCGCAGCTTCGTTGACACAGAGATAATGGCCGTGGCCATAACGCGCGTGATCGGAATGCCCGTGCGTGATGAGTGCGCGATCGACCGGCCGCCAGGGATCGATGTAAAAGCCTGCTTGGGGACAAAAGATCCCTTTTTCAGTGAATTCAAGCAGGGTACCAGGCATTCGCAATCCAGACATAAAGAGACTGAAACGATAGCGTCGAGCATTTCAGGTCGACGTAACTTATGATTTTTCCCATTGCCGCATGCAGGACACTCAACCGAGGTCGACCGCCGCAGTCATAGAGCCGAAACGGGTTTAGAACACCCCGTCGCCTTGCTTGCTATTGCGCCGACGCCGGCAACGCTGCGAGCAATACCTAACCTCTTCCCAGCACTTTGCCCATTTGCGTCTCCAGGTGAAGGGACGTCCGCAGGTTAGGCAAAGCTTTGCGGGTACATTCCTATTTTGACTCGAGCCAAGTTTTCGCCGATTGGCTGCGCGCAGGCGTCCAATCGCATGTCCCTCCTTGAAGGTGTCGGCCAATTATGCGAGCGCAACAGCTAGTAGCGACGACACGACTGCCATCGTCAACGGCCAGCGGAGATTAGGATACCAGGCCGGAGCTTCTCCTTGCCTGCTTGCATATAAATCGAACAGAAAAAGCAAAATGAACGCGGCTGCGAGCACCGGAAGTCCTTCCCGCGGTAGCAGCAGCAGCGCACACCAGCCTATTAATGAGGGAACGACGCTCCATGCCAGGCGGCGAAAGGTTGCGTTATCGACCTGGTCCGGTCCGAAGCCCGCAATGGCCAACCCCCAATGAATGCCACCAAGGAACGAGAGGATCAGCGCACCGTAGACGACAAGTGCGAAGGCCACCTGCTGTCGATTCGCGTCTTCCAGGACAAGGCTCGCCAGCCCGAGACCAATAAAGGGTATGGCACCGAGGCCGCCCAGCACTTTCGCGGCGGGCGGAATTTGATTTTGCGACGACTTAGGTTGTTGAACGGGGTTGGCGCCAGTCGCATGACCCCTTTCTGCCATCTCAATTCCCCACTCAATAATACGAAAGCTCGGGAGCCTCCGGGCAGCGGTCTTAACAGAAGGCGCAACAACTTTTTCCAATCCAGATACGATCCGGCTCCCCGCGTATTACGTATCGACATCTAATTTAGATCACCCCAACCACAGTGGTCGTTCCACGTTAACAGCCATGAACCTGCCCAACGCGTGCACAACCAAGATTGCTCTCATCGGCGCCGGGGTTACCGGGCTAACCTGCGCAAGGCAGCTGAAAGCAAACGGTCATGAACCAATTGTTTTTGAGAAGAGCCGAGGGCTAGGCGGTCGGTTGGCAACCCGGAGGTTGAAGGATGGGGTCACGTTCGACCACGGGGCCCAGTATCTGATAGCGCGTTCAACAGCTTTTCAAAGTGTGCTCCAAAAAGCCGCGGCGGTGGGAGCAGCCGACCACTGGCGTCCAAGAGTCCACGAACAATCCACCCTCGTGCCTGACAGCTGGATCGTGGGCAGTCCAACGATGAACGCTCTAATAAAGCCGCTTGCTCATGGGATCGATGTCCGCCTCAACGTCCAGGTCACATCAATTGAGCGCGAAGGTCACGCGTGGCGCGTACGGACGCTAACTGATAAAATAGGGCAGGTCTACGATATCGTCGTGTGCACTGTACCGGCGCCACAAGCCCACGATCTTCTTTTTCACGAACGATCAGTTGCAGCGGCGCTTGCCGACGTGACTTTTGCGCCGTGCTTGGCGCTTATGCTCACGTTCTCGACGCGAATCGAGCCCGGCTTTGATGTTCGGCGATCAGAAGCTGACGCTTTTTCCTGGATCGCCCGCAATAGCTCCAAGCCTTGCCGCCCGTCGGAAAAAGACGCATGGGTCGTGCACGCCAGTCCCACCTGGAGCACCAGCCATCTTGGTGTGGAGCGCGAACAAGTCGCCCGTAAGATGGTTGAGATGCTTCCTGCCGCATTTGGCTGCCGGCTACCGGAAATCGAACATGTTTGCGCGCACAGCTGGCTCTATGCCTTGACAACCGCTCCGCTTAACAAGCCGTATCTGTGTTCCGAAGATCGCTCGCTTTTCGTTGGTGGAGACTGGTGCTTGGGTCCGCGTATCGAATGCGCCTTTGCGAGTGGTGATGCGATCGCCAATGCCCTCACTGGGGTTTCGACGGGCTGATCATCCTGCATGTATAAACTTAAGCTCAGAAGTCCTGAGGCAGGTCAGCCCGCAACTCATAATGCAGCAGTGAGCGTGCGCGGCGTCAGTGCCACATTGGAGAAATTCACCTGATGCCGAGTGACAAGGCACTTTTGGGGGTAGATGTTGGGTTTTCAAAGTCGCGCGCCAGTACCGGTATTGCGTGGTACGCGTCAGGTCGCTTCGAGGCCGCGGCCGTCAAATCGGACAAAGAGGCAAGACTTGCCTGTCTTCCATCGCGTTTCTACGCCGATGTCGCAGCGCTTGATGGCCCGTTGGTTCCCCAGAGAAGCGGGGGATCACCGGATAGGCTACGCTATGCGGAGCGCTTCCTTTCGAGAGGAACCTTTCAGCATAGGTGCAAACCTGGGTTTAGCCACTTTGGGACAGGCCTCGAGCTTCGCAAAGCCAGTCACATCGCGGCCTTTCAAGTGCGTAACGTTGTGAAGGAAAACGGCTGTCTCGCAATGCCATTCTGCGCAGGCACGCATTCGATCGTAGAAGCGTTCCCGAACGCTTTTCTCGGAGTCCTGCTCGATGATGACGTCTTCGCCAAAGGTCCGAAGCTAAAGCGGGGAAAGAAGTTTGATTGGCTGTATGAGCACGCTATAGAAAACAGAGCTTTATATAGCGTCATGACTCACATTGGCTTCTGCCCTCCCGGCCTTCTCGCAGCCGTGGTGCGAGAACAGCATCTTGAAAAGCGAGCGGCATACGTTTGTCTGGCAACGGCGGCGTGTGTTGCCGCCGACAAATTTACGAGCATTGGAGATAAAGACGGCGGTTGGATCGTCTTGCCGCCGCGTGCGCTGTGGGCGGATTGGGCCCGGAACGCATTCGATAAATCGGAACGCGCGCTCGCGGCGGAGACGTCCACGCGAAATAGGCTTTCACCCTGATCAAACCAACCATTCATGGAGCGGCCCTTGTCGCCTTCGTCTAAATATAACTAGGAGCAATAATTTCAGCGGAAGCCCTGACGTAACTTTTCCAAAAATTTAATCCTCAAAAATAAAAAACAGGGCCTTTACAAGAGGTCCTGTTTTTTCTTGGGCGGAGCCAAAAACCTGACGTGATAACGATTCAGAAAGCAATCCGCACTTTCTAACTCTCAATGAGGGCAACTCCCGAGTAAGATGCTCGCAGGGCGTTCTTAAGATTGGCTTTTTTCTTTCTCACTAGAAAGATAAGACCGTTGACTTGTGAATTGGCCAACTTCTGAGAAGTACAAATAGTTCGAACTGTAGAGCAAAAATAATGTTTTTTAAGTCTAAGAATTCCAAATCCGAGGCCAGAGACGACGGAGCACCGGCTGCCTGTGCTAAAGGCGAAGCCGCTGAGGCCAAGCCAAGTTCTGAACAGATCGCGGAGATGAAGATGCGGGCGACGAAATCAAAGAACCTGCAAGCCGCTTTTGGTGAGATCGTTGGTCTCCTGATGGGCTCCCCTCAGTTCAAGAAGATGCCTCTTGCCGCCCTGGAGCACATAGTGCTTCCGGCAATCAACACCGGCCAGTTTTCAATCGCGGAAGCCCAATCAAAAAAAAGCGGCTTTGTAACACCGGTAGCGGCGGTTCTGTGGGCAAACGTTTCTGATGAGATTGACCGGCAATTGTCTGACAATGGGGGTGAGCCCGTGACACTCGCCCCAAAGGATTGGAAGAGTGGCGACATTCCCTGGCTCATCCTAGCCGCCGGGGATAAACGCCTAATCAAGGCAATTCAGAAGGGTATCGAAGAAACCGCACTCAAGGGTCGAAGTCTTAAGTCAGGATCAACCACCTCGAATAACAAGGAAGGCGGAATATCGCTCTCTTCAAACTGAGATGAGCCCTGGCGCTGCAGATCTGAAATTTGGGATCAGGAGAATAATAAGCCGACTTAGTCGACAAATCTCAAAGACTCTTTTGTTGATTGCTACTTTGGCCTGCTACGGCGCAACCATGCGACGAGAACTCGTTGCGTTTTAGAATTTGAGGTGACATTTAAATGTTTGCGTTGCGTACTCTAGGCGTTGGATTGATCCTTGCTGCTGTAGCTATGGCGGGCTTTGATGCCATGCGCGCAACGGACTCTTACAGCGTCACAGCAGCAAGCTTTCATGACTTCTGGGCATTTGCTCATCCGGCAAGTTCAGACTTGGTGAGCAATACGGCACAGCAATATTTACCGTCTCAAATCTGGGATACTGGCCTTTACAGAGTGCTGCATTTGCCAATCTGGCTGGTGCTTGCAGCATTCGGGATCGGATTCGGGCTACGTGGCTGGTATTGGCAGGCTTGGAAGGGGGAGGCCGCAGACAAAAAAGAGACCCCATCAGCGACCGTTTTACGAGAAGGTGCTTTCGCCTTTTTGGCCGTGTCTATTGCGCTGGTTGTCTATGGTCTCTCACGAGACGTCGACCCGCAAATGAGAATCGACACCACAACGCTCGGTGAGGTGTGGAATCAGCTTCACTCAGATAGCCTGCAAGCGGCAAAATCCTCGGTGCAATCTTATGCGCCTAAAGTTTGGGATCCCTGGCTGCTGACGCTATTGCGGCTACCCGCGTTGCTCATTGCCGGGCTTATCGGTTTTGGGCTTTGTCGACTTAGCGCGCGACGGCGCAACTCGAAAAACACAGTGGCAACAGAAGCCCAAGCCCATCCGTCTCAATCCGCGTTGCCGCCGCCGGCACCAAAAGGTTCACCGCGCTCAGAACTGGCAAATGCGCTAGCGTCTTGCAAAAGTGCTTTTGTTAGCATCGGTCTGTTCAGCGGCATGGCCAATGTACTCATGCTGAGTGGCGCATTCTTCATGTTGCAAATCTATGACCGGGTTCTACCCAGCCGCAGCGTGCCAACGCTGGTGGCCTTGGCGATCCTGGTCGCGGCCCTATTCGTCTTCCTTGCCATCTTTGACATAATCCGCAACCGTATTCTCGTGCGTATTGGGGGCTCGCTTGACCAGGCTCTTAGTGGGCGGGTCTACGACACTATCGTTCGAGCACCACTCACAATGGGAAGCCGTGCCCCAGGCTTGCAGCCGATGCGCGACCTCGATGCGGTCCGAGGCTTTCTGTCGACGCAAGGACCAACGGCGTTGTTCGACTTGCCGTGGCTGCCCTTGTATCTCGCCGTCATCTTTGCCTTCCACACGGCTTTGGGTGTCGCAGCGCTCATTGGTGCCATTGTCCTGATTGCGCTGACGCTGTTCACGGAAGCCTTGGCTCGGGAACCAATGAAATCAGCAGCATGGTTTGCACAGACCAGAAATCGGCTGGCCGATGCAAGCGAGCGCAATGCCGAAGTGCTCGCAGCCATGGGAATGGCCAGTCGAATGAATGCCCGATGGAGCGAGGCGAACCAAAGCTACGTGGCCAGCAACCAGAAGGCGAGCGATGTAGCGGGTGGCGTTGGGTCGATTTCCAAAGCGCTGCGCATGATGTTGCAGTCTGCCGTACTCGGCATCGGCGCGTATCTCGTGATCTATCAGGCGGCAACCGCCGGCATCATCATCGCTGCGGCCATCCTTGTCGCTCGGGCGCTGGCACCCGTTGACCTCGCGATTGCCAATTGGAAGGGGTTTTTGAGTGCACGCCAAGGGTGGAAGCGGCTGAACCAACTCTTAGCACTTCTTCCAGCCCGCGAGACGCCCATGGCCCTGCCCGCGCCGAGTGCGAGCCTGACAGTGGAACACGCAAGTGCGGTCCCTCCCGGCCAAAAGAAGATTGTTGTCCAAGATGTCAGCTTTACGCTCGAGAGCGGCAAAGGACTTGGGATCATTGGTCCGAGCGCTTCAGGCAAGTCATCACTCGTCCGCATGATTGTCGGCGCGTGGTCCCCGGCGCGGGGGCGGATCCAATTGGACCGCGCAACTCTTGACCAATGGTCACCGGAGGCCCTGGGTGGTCACGTCGGTTATCTGCCCCAAGACGTGGAGCTGTTTTCTGGCACCGTGGCCGAAAATATTGCCCGATTTGAACCCGAGGCCGAACCCGAAGCCATCATTGCGGCGGCGCGAACCGCTGGCGTTCACGACCTCATCGTGGACCTGCCGCAAGGCTACGAGACCGAGATCGGTGAACAGGGACAGGTTCTTTCAGCTGGTCAGCGCCAGAGGATTGCGCTCGCCAGAGCACTTTATCGCGACCCCTTCCTGGTCGTGCTTGATGAGCCGAACTCCAACCTGGACTCAGACGGCGAAGCGGCGCTGACAAAGGCCATCTTGAGTGTGCGCGCTCGCGGCGGCATCGTCATCGTGGTGGCACACAGACAGAGCGCCTTGGCGGGTGTCGACACCGTCCTCGTCATGGCTCATGGGAGTGCTGTCAGTTTCGGCCCCAAAGACGAAGTGCTGTCCAAGGTTCTGGCCAAAAAACCGGCTGCGACGCGCGCACCGCTCACAGTGGTTGCAGAGACGGCGGCCAAAAAATGACGGCACAGGACCCACAAAACCACGTAACGACAACAGCGGTCAAATGGGACGACTCGATCATTATCGCAACCGGCGAAATCAGGCCCCGCGTCAGGT
>JAUVPN010000039.1 GCA_030598645.1 Hyphomicrobium sp.
ACGTGTCGGCAATGGCCATTTCGCCGCCTTGACTCGTGAAGATTGCGTAGCCTTCCGCAACCGTCATGGGGCCGTAATCTATCATATCCAGCTGCACGTCCCCTGTTGTAGTAGCGCCATCGCCCCATCCCGTTGCTGTGCCGCCCAGCAAGATCAACATAGCATCGGCGTCTGCGGGATCTGGCTCGACGTAGCCTATATCATCCGAATGCGCGTCATCAGCGAGCAAGTATATTTCAGTGCCGAAATCCTCATTGTGATCCAGCGCTGGGGACAATTGGCTCGAATCTGCTTGTGAGCCCGAACTCCGAGACCCACCAGCCGCGACGCCATGCCCACCCGACGACCCACCGCCGCCCCCCGATATTCCATTGCTCGACCCGCTAGACCCGACAGCGGAGCCCGATGTTGCGTACATGCCATTCGAGCTGCCGCCGTCGGTGGGGCTCGTTGCGGGTGGCACGCCGCTACCGTGATTGGAGTGACGGTCGCCTGAGTCGGATGTTGATTCACCCGAAGTGGCTTCGGCGCCATCGACAGCATTGTCGGCGGCATCGTGTGCTGATGTTTTATTCGCGCTTAAGCCTTCGGATTGTTCAGCGTCACTTTCGGGGGGCTGTTCCTGCTTAGAGGGTATGGCATCGTCGGACGTGTCTTCGCTCGGCTGTGCCACCGCAGCGTCATCCGGCGTCGTCATTGTGGTAATGGGCAACAACGCCGCAAGATATGGCCACAAGCGCTTCACGGGATGGCCTCCTCCACGGGAGTAATTGACGCCGTCATCACACCGCCACGCCGCTGGTAGGTGTTGCCTAAGACACCTCCTTTTGAACCACGGAATCCTGCGCGGTGCAGGCCGCAATTCATCCAGTTACCACGGCGCTCGTAATCCACTCTATCGGGTCAAAGAGAAGCAGCATAGATGACCTGACGACGGACACCTTAGGGTGTAGGCAAATTCATACTTATGAAGAGTTCACACGTGTAAAGAGGCGCTGCCACCACCTTGCTTTCGCAGCATGACCTTGCCCAGGCGGACCTTCGCGTCACGAAAGTCTGGCTGCCGAGCGATCACCTCTTGATAGCTACAGATCGCCTCTTTGTGTTCGCCATTTCTTTCTTGGGCTAAACCGAGGTAATAGTGCGCTTGGATCAGCCCTGGATTCAGCTCTATTGCTCTTTGGAAGTAGGCCCTCGCCTCGACCCACCGGTGCTGCGCGGCATGGGATTGGCCGAGCCCTAAGTGTGCCCAGTCCGAGATTTGCTTAGTCGCAATGAGCGCGCCAAACAACTTTTGCGCAGCGACCGCATGGCCCCGAGCGAGCTTTAGCTGGCCATACCCCAAGAGGGCTGGTGCGCACTTGGCATAGGTACTTAAGACCTGCCGATAGCCAACTTCCGCCGCCGCAAAATTCCCTGCCTTGTGCTGCCGACGAATGTAGGTCAAGGCCTTCGGAATACTGCGTACATCCAGGATTGATTCGATGGATTTCTTGCCGGCATTTGGCTTGAGACGGACGACAACATCCATTATCCGGCGATCACGAGCGCCAAAGGAGTACTTGTAGTCTTCGTTGCCCCTGAGGAAATCATAGTGCGTGATGCCCATATTAATCACATGTTGGATGCTATGGGCGTGCAATGTGAGCCCCGGCTGCGGTTTGCAAAACGTTTTGTCGCGTGCGCCGACAGCAAATAGGAGCGTCTTTGTCTGCGCGTCGATCAGACTGGCGAGAGCACCAACTGCCTTGTCGCCTTTCCATAAGATCGGCATAAAGAGCACGCCGAGGTCAAAGCAATGCTTCAGCATCTCGCGAAGGTTTTGCTGGATAGGCTTTGCTCGATCCTTCTTTCGTTCGCTCCATTGTCGGCCCCATAAATCAAGCAGACTCTCCACGTCACGGTCCAGTGTCACCGCACACACATGTGTAATACGCAACTCCGGATCGCCGTCGACCTGGCGCAGCAGACGTCTCAGCTTTTGGCGCCAATTTGCGCTGAGCGTGCCTAGGTAAGCGTCCCAATCACCGGGGAGTTCAATGTGGGGGCAAATAGTGAGGTCAATTCCGGTCACTGGGTCGACGGTCGACTTCCAGCGCATTTCGAATGCCTTATTCTTGAAGCAGTTGAGGAGCCGGTTCATATTCTTGTCACTGACGCGCACGTACTCAAAATCTACCGTGGCCCATTTCATGGATTTCAGCGTCTCGGCGAAAGCGGGGACCGCAGCCCCCGCCCACCGTGGCACGCAAATGAAGCCCGTATAATCGGCAAAATAGCGACCCGCCATGGCAATATTCGTGTAAAAGCCGCCGTTCTTAATTGGTCTGGTGTTTCCCCTCAACGGGAAAAAGGCGACATAATCTTTTGCATTGCCAGTCGGCCTTGCGGCAAGAATCAACCATTGTGACTTAATCTGGGGCAGCCACTTCGACATCCAACCCCACGATAAGAACAGATTAGCTTCAGGGTCAGCGGCATAGACGGCTTCCCAATTCGCCTTTAGGGCATCAAAGGCCTCGAATTGCTCAATGACATCGATCTTCACCCTCTCCTCCCATATGACGTGTTTTTTTCTACAATTCTGCTGGTTCGTAGCTCAGGGATCCGTGTTTCAAGGCACTAGGGCATGATGTCGCCGAACGCGGCATTCCTCTCCTGTCCTTCGCACAAGCTCTCAATACGACAAATCAGGTCATTCCAATCAGACACGTGCTGGCGATCGATCGGCATGAATGAACGCAGATGTTTTGCAATCTCACGGAGGCTTTCAATCTCGGAGGCGGAGATAGCGTTGGCGTCAGCTGCCAATTCAAGACGTGAGAGTGTCTCGGCGAACCAGGACCGCGCCTCCCTAAGAACACGCGCGCGCATAAAGACCAGCGCGTAGTTCTCGTCAAGGAGCCGTATAGCTGGAATGGATTGAACTTTGGTTGCCGATTGCGATTGGCCAGCAAGAGGATCATCAAAAGCGCTTGACACCTCCTCCCACTCGCGACGGAAGTTCTTTTCCAATTGGGCAATCTGCTTGTCGAACAGGTTATCTTGCGCCCGCAGCGCATCGAGGGCTGCACGGGCATCATGGTGCCTCGCTTTCTCTTGCGGGCCGCACAATTGGGTCAGGTCTTCAGTGGTCAACCCTGTCAACTGGCGCAACGCGCTGAAGGCTTCATCATAGCGCAGCTCGTTTGCGGACTGTGCGGGGGACACCTCCTTCTCTTCTGTCGTCCTCGCGCCGCCGCTGCGGATCTTCGATTCATCGGAGAAGACGATAACCTGTGAGGTTGCCTGACGCTCGGCCGCCGTTTTCTCCGTGGTTGGCATTGTTGGCCCGTTAGGCTTCCTGGTCTCGCTTGGCTTACTTGCCTCACCTGAAGGTTCGCAGGTCTGCAAATGGGATGCGAGCGTGGCGTGTTCAGAGGCATACTTTCGCGTTTGCATAAGTGAGGGCTTAAGTGATTCCCAATCGGCGCGTTTATCCGCGAATTGATCCGCGGCTGTTCCTGGACACGACTCGGGAGTGACCGAGCTCGGCGGCATCGCCGCCGGATCAGCAGGCGGTGGACCAGAACGTTCTTGTGGCGTGTGACGGACTTGCTCATCGACGGACCCCGCCGAAGACTTGTCCTTTTTCTGCACTTGACCGTGCGGAGAACGGCCAGCTTCTTTTCGTGCTGCTGGATTGCGGCGCGCCCTAATGAGCGAAGTGGCGGGCGCCTTAGCCGGCGGGTTGATAGTTTCATCCTGCGCAGCAAGTCGCGCAATTAATGAGAAAAAGGCAGCACTGACAAGATAGCGACCATCTTCGTTGGGATCGCCGAGAACAAACCCACTAGCCACGCCCGCATTCAACACACCCGTGATGAGATGGCGAACGTCCGCGGGGCAGCCTTTGGTGTCAATTTCGTGCGTAAAACCGTTCTCGGCTTGCACGGGTCGCGAGGCTTCAAGCAAGAGCTGCGCGGTCCGTTGCGACTGCACGCGAAGCGAAACCCGCAACAATTCTTCTGGGTTGCTTTCCACCAACGCAGCAGAACCTGCGATTCGTTGCACGTCCAATCGACGCGATAGGTACTCAATCAATTCCGGCTTAATGGCGTATGTTTGGCCTGGGCCCTTCTTGCTCGCCAAGTCGATAGCGCAGGCAGCGTTTAATACGGAGCGCAGAATCTCTCCATCCGAGTCGTTCGCCTCTGAAACGTCAACATAGGCAAGGATGCCGGGTTCCAAACTCTTAGAATAGGAAACGGCCTTGAGTGCAACGCGCGCGCCTTCTTGAGCATGTGGCAACAAAGCAGCATCAAGTATCACCTCTCGACCCTGACGATCGCGCAGTGTTGCGCCCGTACCACTGGTAGACAATTGGGCGCGCGCGCTGGCTCCAAGTAGACCGGAGATGAAAACGAGCCCATCGATCGCAAGAGCAATGAACAGCGCCACAAAAGCCAGCAGATTCCGGTCGAAGAAGGCATTCCAAGTCACAATGAATCGATGCGCGCGGTCATCCCGGCGCAGCGAGGCTTCCCTCAAGCTTGTGCGAAGCGGCAGAATTGCTGCCATTTGAAGCCCAGAAATTTGCAAGCATTGTTGGCCCAGGCTCAACAACTCATTGGTACTTCGACCATCAACCTTGATCGCCTTGCCACAAGCTTGGTTGAAACGGGCTGAAACGGCGTTTGCAGCAAAGATTCTTCCAGTGGCCTCGCTTGCAAAGTCGGCAGTACAGTCGACGTGGTCAGGATCGGCAAAATCACCCGGGACACGCTTCAGGCTTCCGACCAAGCCCTCGCACTGATGCTGGAGCTTTGCGAAGTTCTCCTTATCAGGAGTGTTGACAAAGTTCCGTTTGGCCTCGTTCAGGGCATCGAGCTTTGCCGCAATGCCTTGTGAACTAACCAATGTCTCATCACGTTGAGCCCGAAGTGTCGCGAGCCGGCCATGCGCAAGTTCGATCCGGCCAGTTAACTTTGCTGCCTCACTCTTCAATTTTGCGGCATATGCCGCCTTCGATGCGCGCTCTTCAACAAGCCGTGCTATTCGGACTTGCACATCGCTGAGTTGTTCAGCAAGCAATTCCGTCGCAATTCGCAGCTCATCCTCCTCTTTCTTGATGTGTCTATATTGGGGCCCCTTGCCCGCCTTCTTCGTGACCCCGATGCCAATCGCTTCCGCCTTCGCCTCAGCCCTCTTGCGCTGCAATTCAGCGCGCCGGCTCAACAACGTCTCATCAAGAGAGCGAGCCATCGATTTCACCCGCCGCAACGCCATGTCGGTTTCGGCGAGCGCCTCGGCAGCAAGACTTATTCGCTCTTCCAGCGCTGCTAGATTCGCCTGTGCCACTGAGACCGCCTCAAGCTCGCTGGCGATTTCCTCATCACGAATGTCAGTGTTGGTTTGGCGAATAGCTTGAAACAATGATGGCACTTTCAAAGCTTCAAGCTCTAGCGCGCGGATCTGCTCTTCATATGCGTGCCATTGTGGGCCGTCGAACAGCGACATCACCGCATTGCGTCGGTTTTTCTCTAATTCTCCGGAGAGATCTGAAAGGAGTCCCGCAACCTCGATTTGCATCCGCGACTGGCTGGCTCGTTCGCGGTCTTTCGGCGAGAAAATGTTGTCAAAAAGCGAGTCAAAAGAGAAAAAAACAGAGGCTGCCATGCACGCCAGGAACATGATCCAAAGCGGAATATTGCGCAAAATGGTCTTCGCTGAACCAATATACGATTGCACGATCTCCCTAATTCCCGAGGCGTAAGGAACGTTTCTAAAGAGGAGCACTCCGGCGACCAAGGTCGCAACCGCAATGAAAAAATCAAAATGCCAACTAGAGGCTTCAAGGGGCAGCAGGCCTAAGAACCAGATTGTCCCTGCCCCGATAACGATAACGCACGAGAGTGCGACAATACTGCTCGCACTTTCAACCACGAACCCTGCGCGACGGCTGCTTGGAGCAGACGGAGGCACTTCATCTGCACTCTTGACGAATGTTTCGCCGATCATCCAAGCGCTAACCAGCATGACGCCCTGAATGCCGAATGTGAGGAGGAAGCTCAGGAGTGCCTTGTCGGTGAAGTTCGTCATGCCGTCCCAGGTCGTCCACCCCGATGCAATCGACAGGGCAAGGGACGTGAGACCCAATAGGAGTAGCTGCCAATGCCTGGCTACCATGTGGGCAGATGCGGCCAACATGCGAGAAGTTTGCCTCATAGCTGCACTGGTTTCCCCAGAAGAACTGGCTTCTCCAGCAGAAGTGATTCGACAAGACCCGGTTCGGCGAAGACGCGAACAGACAGGACCAGGCGGATACAGTATCCCATCAGCGTTCGTCTGGGTCCGGCGCAAAGAGAGATATATCGGATGGGGTATTTCTGAGGTGCGGATGAGAGCTTATTGACGTCGTAGTCGGGGCATGAACAGGCTTTGCCTGAAAGGTACACGAACCTATTAACCGCGTATCAGTTCGGTAATCGTGCATAACAAGGCGACGCCGATCTCGCGCAAAATCTGTTCAAAGCAAGCTCCTTAGTGGAAACCAAACAATTAGACCCAAGAAACGTCCCTTTGATCCAGGTATGACGGTGCCTCCTCGCTCAGGAGCACTGGCGCCCATAACAAGATCACCAACACTACTTTTGGCTTACACCCAGCGATTGATAACAGTATGAGTGAGCGAAGCACGAGAGGTTGAGCCTTGAAAGGCTATAGATGCGCGGTGCGCGCGCGTGGCATACCAATTATCGCGCATCGTCGCGGCACTATGTATGCTGCGCCTTCCCCTCAGCGCGGTGCTGCGGCGTGCTTCACGCTATCCTCGAGCTTGCGAGGTGTCGAGGTACTTTCAGAAAACGAGGTAAGACACAGGGCGACCTGAGTACGATTGTTGGCGCCAAGTTTTCGCATAATTTGGCGGACATGCACCTTCACGGTTGCTTCCGTCATGCCAAGATGCCTCGCGATGACCTTGTTCGGCAAGCCATTGCGCAAAAGCTTGACGACATCCTGCTGACGTGCCGTCAATTTCCTGGAATGTGTTTCAGTTGCACCGAAATTCGACGTCATGCTACCACCGCCGGCACCACCACGATCAATGGGAAGTTCGGCCTTCTGAAGGGGCGGGCAACTATCAGTTGCGGTCAAGGCAGATGGCGGGAAATATGACCCCCCGCCTAGGATGAATGTAAATGCCCGTAGCGCGATTTGAGGGTCAAGTGAGGATGGGATAAAGCCCATGGCACCCGCCTTAAAGGCCGCCAGAACCTCGGCGGGCTCGTCTCGATCGGACATGACGACGAGAGGGGCGTCAGGAAATACTGAAAGAATACACTCAATGGTCTGTGTCAGTTCGGCTTCACCAACTGATTTACCGCCAATACTAAGAACCACCAACCGGCAGTCTGCTTTTGATTCGCTCTCCGACGGCAGCCCAACGGGGGCGACTGATGTTACAATCAGGCCCTCGCTGCTGGACCACTGTTCGAGAACACGCGCGATACACGATCGGCGCAACTTTAGTGGATCGACAATGACGACACTGGGCTCAGTGATCTCGCGACCGAGCAGCCGTTCTTCTTTATTTGGCTGGCTACCCTCAACTTTCATATGACGTCTCCATTCGTCGCGCGCGTCGAGACGGCCTGCGTTGTGCGCAATGAGCAGAAGAGGGGAGATGCGTTAGTTACCGAGGTTTGGTGAAAGCTGACGATGCGAACAACAGTTTGACAAATCGTCACAATCCGCAGATTCGCAAGAAGGGCCACAACCATTCGTGGTGAAATTGTTTGGATTAAGTTTTGTTCTTTACGCGACATCGTTACCGCGCCCTCCATCCCGACTTTGCCCGTCTGGAAGCCATAAGATCGCAGTTGCGTCACATAATGCGATGCACTTTAACTATGCATCTTCACTATGCACATTAACGATGCACCTTAATGCTACAGCTTAGTCATGTCGCGAGGTTTGTCGATAATTCAAAAGTAGTATTAACCGTAATCGTTAGCAAGTTGACACCAAAGCGTTTTTCGTTGCACTAGACCAAGAAGGTTAACTTCCACGGAACCTAGAATTTGATGAGCATCATCGCGAATGATCTACGTCAACAGAGCTACTGATTTGTGAGCAATGACGTCGCAAACGGACTAGGGTAGATTATTATGGAAGTTGCTGCAGCGGGCAAAATCCTGGAGGCGTCTCTAATGGGAGGTTTCTGTAAACTCGTTCCGACCACATTAAATTTCGCCCAGGAGTTCGAAGAATGGTTGCATCAAATGGGCTTAAGGCCTGGCAATTTCAAAGATTAGGCGTTGCCCCAAGCGCAGGATTGATTGGCGCTGACGATCCTTATTCGAAAATTTTCGAAAGAAGCTTTGCACAGACAAGGGTGACGCGCTATCCGAAGATGCTTATGTGGCAAGAAACCGTCAAAATATCGGGCCGACCTTGGTGAGGCGCGAGGCCTGCAAGGTCGATCTATAGAGTGGGTGTTGCGTTTACCCTGCCACCGAGCCTTCCTTGGCCATCAGATAAACTGCTCAAATGATGCACGAGTAGCCAGTAGTCAGTCGTCGCCGTAACGGGAAGCAATAAAACATGACCACGATTGTTCCCGTGGTTTTGTCAGGAGGCAGCGGCACGCGCTTGTGGCCCTTATCGCGGGCCATGTATCCAAAGCAGTTTATACATTTTTTCAATGGTCAAGGATCCACATTCCTGCGCGCTACGCTTGGCCACCTAAAGCCAGATGTCGGCTTCGCACCCCGTCCTTCTTTGCAACAACGATCACCGTTTCCTTGTCAAAGAAGAAGTCGAGCGGGCAAAGATCGAACCCAAGGCGATCATCCTTGAGCCAGTTGCCCGCAATACGGCCCCTGCAGTAGCCGTCGCAGCACTTGCCGCCGTCCGCGAAAATCCCAATGCCATTCTGGCCGTAATGCCATCAGACCATGTGGTTAGAGACGAGGCGCGATTTGTCGAAGGTGTCCAGCGCGCGGCAAAGGTGGCTGCAACCGGCAAGCTTGTCTTGTTCGGTATCAAGCCGACCGAGCCACATACGGGCTATGGCTATATTCGCCAAGGGGCGGCCCTCGAGGGCCTCGACACCGGCGCGTTTACCGTCGAGGCCTTCTTCGAAAAGCCCGATGCTGCTACAGCGCAGCGCTATCTCGCCGAGGGTGGATATTAGTGGAACAGTGGGATCTTTGTATTCCATGCCCGTACGTTTCTGGACGAACTGGCAGCGCTTGAGCCGCGTATTTTCTTGGCTGCGCGTGGTGCGCTAGCGCGGGCCAAGCAGGATCTCGGTTTCCTGAGGCTAGACGCCAAGTTCTTCAGCACCTCTCCCTCCATTTCCGTTGACTATGCCGTCATGGAGAAGACGGCTGCGGCGGCGATGCTGCCCATAGACGTCGGTTGGAATGACGTCGGCTCCTGGGAATCGCTTTGGGAAATCGCGCCACACGACGCAGATGGAAATTTCGCCAACGGGGATGCAGTGCTGGAGGACTCTGCAGGCTGTTATATTCATGCCGAGCGCAGCCTCGTCTCGACGATTGGCGTAAACGATCTCGTTATCGTTGATACGCCTGACGCGCTTCTGGTCGCCGACAAGAACCGCTCCCAAGATGTTTCGAAAATTGTTGCGAAACTCAAGCGCTTAAATCGCAAGGAGCAGGAACAGCACCTGCGCAATCATCGCCCATGGGGCTTCTTCGAGACACTTAACATCAGTCCGCGCTTCCAGGTGAAGCTGCTGCACGTGAAGCCGGGTGGAAGACTTTCAATGCAAATGCATCATCACCGATCGGAGCATTGGGTCGTCGTACAAGGCACCGCCAAGGTCACAAACGGAAAGGAGGAGCGGCTCGTGCGCGAAGGTGAGAGCCGCTATATCGGCGCAACCGCTTGGCACCGACTTGAGAACCCAGGAAAGGTGCCTCTCGAGCTGATCGAGGTCCAGATCGGCACCTACCTTGGCGAGGATGACATTGTGCGCGCCGACGATGTCTATAACCGGGCACCTGAGGAGACGAAATAGGTGGCTCAATTGCTGACGCTCTGGACAACGCGCGTGGAGTGCACATCGCAATAGCTAACAGCGCTATGATTCGCACTAAGTCGCTACGGCCAACTCAGTGATGGATAAGCCTGGTCAAAAGCTACTCCGGCTAGCTTCGTGTTCTCAAGACCAAGTCATTGGGCGTATGTCGCGCACGAGCAGAGCCTAAGGTTATGTTAAAAGGCCAATTGCCCTCTTCTATGTACTGGCTCCAACATTTTGTTGGCGTTGCATTGGGGACGTCCACTCGACCACGAGGGCAGGAGGACCGTCCGTGGAAGCGGCGAGTATAGCTCCGGGCTTGGTCGCTGTGGTGAGAGTATCTTTATTGCGATCTCGGCTAAGAGAGGTTAACCGCGCGGTTCTACCAGGGCGGCGCGCCGGTCAGCGCCTACCAAGACCCAGAGTTTGAGACTGAGGAGCGCATTGTTCGCGCGGGGTGAGGTTTAAGTTCGGGGGCCACGCGTATCGACCGGTCCCATTGAAATAACAAAACCGTCCAATCCGGGACAGATACGGGCCCTACTGCTCCGCCGCGGGTGGGCTTTCTCTTTGTGCTAAATACTTATTGTGAATAGCCTAGCGGGTGTAACATAAGGAGGATTTTTCCAGGATCGGTCAGTGCAGCCTCTTGAAAAAGGCCGCCCGCGTCGCCGACGCTGAAGAACGAGGCCACCATGACATTAAGGACCATGATTAGCTCCATCCCGGCCACCTTTATAGTGTTAAGTGTTGTCGTCGCATCAATGCACGTAACAAGCGAAGCTGAGGCCCGCCGTGGTGTGAAGCCATACTACTGGAGGACCTATGAGTTTAACCGGCCCGTGAGAGGCTATGAGGGCTGGGTGGCTCCTGGATACTACTGCTCATATAAGCGCTACCCCCGGCGGGCGTGCACCTATGATGGAAGCGGCAAAAAAAGATGCCGGATCAAGGGCTGGACGCTGGAGCAGACGTGTCAATGATGGTTGGCTCAGTGTTGACACCACAGGGTTTCGTCGCGTTGGTCTGCTCAACGTTTAGTAGCGGACTGAGTAGTGGATATGCCCTTTCGGTGCGACCTGCACCTAAAACGCCTTGACAGGTGGCTTCGCTGATCCTCACATAGGTGTGTGACGGCCATCGCTATCAGGCGAGCGTGGCTTAGATCCCGGTAGACGGGAGCAGAGGCGCTAACACCCTGGCAGCACCCATGGTTGTGAGGATGGTTGTCGCGAGGATCAACAGCGAAGGGAGGGAGGATGACGCCACCTGGAAGTCATTTCGGACCTCGCGCTGATGCGGGGTCACGGCTCGGCTAGTGATCTGCAGCACTTTGGCCGCACTATTCCGCGTCGTAAACATCACAATCTGATAGTCTTCATGCGAAGGCGGGATCCGGGCCCGGATCCCAGAGCTTTGCCTCATAAGCCCGGCTCTGCTGGGCAAGTTATCAATGACAAGAGCCCCGTCTGGCGCAAAGTTCCAGCGGGGCTCGTATCGTGTGAGGCGGCACCGACCAGCATGCGCACCGCAGCCTTCGTTGACGCAGAAAATTTCAGCACTTCCGGGGCGACACGGCTCGTCCCGATCTCCGTGGCCATATGAATTGCTTAGTCGGCCATACGGTGGAGACAACCGTCGAGTTAGGATTCAACGCGCATCGCCTGATGGGGGCCTGTCAATCTCCGTAATCCACCATGCCGCACCTGAGCCAAGCAAGAACACTACCGGAGCGGATAACAAAAGGCCCTGCCATCCTAGCACTCGATCAAAGGCTGCAACCGTTGCGGCGCCGAGGATCACCGTCGCAAGGCAGCCGAGGGCAAGCCTTGCGAA
>JAUVPN010000041.1 GCA_030598645.1 Hyphomicrobium sp.
GCCAACCGCGGCCGCGCTCTCCTATGGACTGGAGAAAAAGGCGGAGGCCAAAACCATCGCAGTCTACGACCTCGGCGGCGGCACTTTCGATATTTCGATACTGGAAATCGGCGACGGCGTCTTCGAGGTTAAAGCAACAAACGGCGACACGTTCTTGGGCGGTGAAGACTTCGATATGAAGCTCGTACACTACCTCGCCGACGAGTTTAAGAAAGAGCAGGGCATCGATCTCCGCAATGACACGCTTGCTCTTCAGCGCCTGAAGGAAGCGGCAGAGAAGGCGAAGATCGAGCTGTCATCGTCGCAGCAGACCGAAATTAATTTGCCATTCATCACCGCCGACCAGTCGGGCCCCAAGCATCTCACGATGAAACTCACGCGTGCCAAACTGGAAAGCCTAGTCGACGATCTCATAGCACGCACCAAGGCCCCATGCGAAAAGGCACTCAAGGATGCAGGCCTGAAAGCCGCTGAGATTGATGAGGTGGTGCTCGTCGGCGGCATGACCCGCATGCCCAAAGTGCAGCAGGTTGTAAAAGAATTGTTCGGAAAAGAACCCCACAAGGGCGTGAACCCGGACGAGGTTGTAGCCGTTGGCGCCGCTATTCAGGCAGGCGTCTTACAGGGCGATGTTAAGGACGTTTTGCTTCTTGACGTCACCCCGCTGTCACTTGGCATCGAGACGCTCGGCGGCGTGTTCACACGGCTCATCGATCGCAACACGACGATTCCAACGAAGAAAAGCCAGACCTTCTCTACCGCCGAGGACAGCCAGAGCGCAGTTACCATTCGTGTCGGACAAGGTGAACGCGAAATGGCAGCAGACAACAAGATGCTCGGACAATTCGATCTGGTCGGCATTCCACCGGCACCGCGAGGCGTGCCGCAGATCGAAGTCACGTTCGATATTGACGCCAACGGCATCGTTCACGTTTCTGCAAAGGACAAGGCAACAGGGAAGGAGCAGTCCATCCGCATCCAGGCCTCGGGCGGTTTGTCGGATAACGAGATCGATCAGATGGTCAAGGACGCGGAGTCGCACGCGGCCGACGACAAGAAGAAGCGCGAGCTGGTAGAGGCACGCAACCAAGCAGAAGCGCTGGTTCACTCCACCGAAAAGCAGCTCGCCGAAAACGAGTCCAATGCAGCTGTTGCAACCGCCAAGCCGGACATTGAAAAGGCGATCTCCGATGTGAAGGAAGCTCTTGGCGGCGAGGAAGCCGAGCAAATCCAGTCGACCACAGCCGCTCTTGCTCAGGCCGCCATGAAGATCGGTGAAGCGATCTACGCTGCTCAACAGGCCGCAGGCGCTGATGCCGGTGACCAAACCGGCTCGGGCGAGGCCGATGCCTCTTCGGGCGACGAAAATGTTGTCGATGCTGACTTTGAGGAAGTTAAGGACGAAAATAAGAAGTCGGCCTGAGCTGGCCGGTCTCGCAAGTCAATAGCGTTTGCCAAACGCGAGCCCGGTGATCGCGCCGGGCTCATCTTTGACCGACTAGAAACCTTGAAAAGACAGCGATAGTGCTGGTCATTTGTGACAACACCCAGTGAGCAATATGCGAGATTGGGGCAAGTTGGCCTTTTCCGGCCCAGCAAACATCGCTATCTCCAGTTTGTGAGAATCGACAGGTGCAAGAAACCGAAGGGCAAGCGCTGAACATGGGCAAGCGCTGCTACTATGAAACCCTAGGAATCGCTCGGGGGGCGGGTGAGCCCGAGATCAAGTCCGCATACCGGCGGCTCGCTAAAGAATGCCACCCCGACCGCAACCCCGACGATACCCGCGCTGAAGTCCGGTTTAAGGAGGTGAGCGAGGCCTATGAGGTCTTAAAGGATCCCCAGAAGCGTGCCGCCTACGACCACTTCGGTCATGCAGCCTTCGATGGCGGGATGGGTGGCCCACGAGGTTTCGGGCCCGACTTCGCGTCTTCAATGTCCGACATCTTCGACGATCTTTTTGGCGAGTTCATGGGGGGGCGGCGTGGCCACCGTCAGAAAACGGCGCGGGAGCGCGGCGCCGATCTACGCTACAACCTCGAGATCTCACTGCATGATGCATTCGAGGGCCAGACAGCTCAAATCCGCGTCCCGACCAGCGTTTCCTGTGAAACATGTAGCGGCTCGGGGGCGCGCGCCGGCACTAAACCGACCGCATGTCCGACCTGCGGCGGCCTTGGAAAGGTGCGTGCAAGTCAAGGCTTCTTCACGATTGAACGGACCTGCGCCACGTGCCAAGGGCGGGGCGAGACAATCGGGGATCCGTGTCCCAAATGCAGCGGTGCTGGGCGCATCACAAAAGAGCGCACGCTATCAGTCAACATCCCACCCGGCGTCGAGGATGGAACGCGCATTCGTCTGGCAGGCGAAGGAGAGGCCGGCTTAAGAGGCGGCCCCGCCGGGGATCTTTATATCTTCTTGTCAATCAAACCGCACGAATTTTTCCAGCGCGACGGGGCCGACATTTTCTGCCGAGTGCCGATTTCGATGACGACGGCCGCGCTCGGCGGCGAGATCGAAGTGCCCACGGTCAACGGCTCGGCAACGCGCGTTAAGGTTCCGGAGGGCTCTGAGAGCGGCAAGCAGTTCCGCCTCAAGAGCAAGGGCATGCCGGTGCTGCGCTCAAAGGTGATGGGCGATATGTACATCCAGGTTGAAGTGGAAACGCCCAAGAAGCTGACCCGCCGGCAACGCGAGCTACTCGAGGAGTTCGAGCGCGAAAGCCACAAGGAAACGAGCCCGGAAAGCTCAGGTTTCTTTGCCCGCGTAAGGGATTTCTTCGAAGGCAAGAGCGGCTAAGGTCAAAGGAAGCTCCGCAACCTATCCACTCGTCGTGACTTCCCCCAACAGGAGCTGCACATGACGACAACGGCGAAGCTTATGTTTTTCGCAGGCTCCGCACGTGCGGGCTCGCACAACAAGAGGCTTGCACAACTCGGTGCAATGATTGCCGAAGCGAATGGCATCCCCGCCACATTCGTCGACCTGGGCGACTATCCAATGCCCATCTACCATGGCGAGCTTGAGGCCTCAAACGGGCCTCCGGAAAATGCTAAGAAGCTAAAGGCTATAATGGAAGCTCACACCGGCGTCTTCATCGCGAGCCCCGAGTACAACGCTTCGATTTCTCCGCTACTTAAGAACACGCTCGATTGGGTTAGCAGGGTGCGTGCTGAAGGAGAGGCACCGCTGGAGGTCTTCAAGACGCGGGTTTTCGCTTTGGGATCAGCCTCTCCCGGTGGCATGGGCGGCCTGAGAAGTCTCGTCACGCTACGTCACGTATTGGAACTTGGGCTGGGCGCCTTGGTGCTGCCCGACCAATTCGCCGTCCCCCGTGCCCACGACGCCTTTGGCGAAGACGGCCACCTGGCTAACAAGGAAGCCCAAGAACGACTCAAATCACTGATTCAGAAGCTTGCGCGCGCCGCACATGTGCTGCATGGCTAGATCGTCAGCCTGCTAGCCCGTCAAATAGCCATGCGTCATACCACTGCAAAAGACCGCCTAATCGTTGCGCTCGACATGCCGACGCTTGAAGAAGCAGAGCGACTTGTCGCGACACTCAATGAGAGTGTCACCTTCTACAAAGTGGGGCTGGAGCTACTGTTTTCCGGTGGCTTGGAGCTGGCTCATGCACTCAAGGCAAGTGGCAAGCATGTCTTCCTCGACATGAAGCTTCTCGATATTGGCAATACCGTTGAACGCGCGGTGGCAAACGCAGCTGAGCTCGGCGTCGATTTTTTGACCGTGCACGGGCACGATCTAAAGACGCTGCGTGCTGCTGTGACAGGACGAGGCGCTGGCCGTCTAAAGCTGTTAGCGGTAACCGTCATGACCAACCTCACACCCCAGGATCTCTCGCAGCAGGGCACTTCCATGTCACCGTCGGACCTTGTGTTGAGACGCGCACGGCTAGCGCGCGAGTCGGGCTTCGATGGTGTCATTGCATCCGGACAGGAAGCCGGCACCATCCGCAGCGCGGTTGGCCCCGGTTTTCTCATTGTAACGCCGGGAATCCGTTTGACTGGGAGCGCCACGGATGACCAAGAACGCGTGACCACACCCGATCATGCCATTGAGGCAGGTGCCGATTACGTCGTTGTTGGTCGGCCGATCACGCAAGCGGATGACCCCAAGGCCGTCGCCGAAACATTCATTCACCACATCCGTAACGCTCACGCGAATGCCGCACGCAACCGCGCCGGTTGAAAGAAAACTTCTAAATTGGAGGACAACTTTCAGATGCCGAAGGGATACGTGATTGCGCGTGCGGAGGTGACGAACCCTCAGAAATGGGCCGAGTATGTCGCCGAATCCAAGGTGGCGCTCGACAAGTACGGCGGCACGCCGATCGTGCGCGGGGGGCGTTGCGAGATCGCTGAAGGCAAGGGCTGCCCGCGGAATGTCGTTCTCGAATTTGCAAGTTACGATACTGCGTGCGCTTATGCCTTCTCGCCTGAATATGCAAAGGCGAAGGCGCTACGCGAAGGCGCAGGCGTTATTGATATCGTTGTGGTTGAGGGGGTCTGAGCGAGCGACTGATAACGCACCGCTCCACCGCAGGACTTACGCACATGCCGCGCAGCCCTACGAGCGATGGCCGGCCCCCGTGGCGCGCAACCGTGCTTACCCTTTTTCCCGAAATTTTCCCTGGTCCGTTGGCTGCGTCTCTCTCCGGACAGGCGCTCGAAGCGGCGATTTGGTCACTGCGCGCGGTTTCGATCCGTGAGTTTGGCCTAGGGAAGCACCGCGCTGTTGATGATACCCCGGCAGGCGGTGGCGCAGGAATGGTTATGCGCGCCGATGTTTTGGCCGCTGCGATCGATCATGCCCGCCTCGAAGAACCCGACGCCCCCTTGATCTATCTCTCGCCGCGAGGTGCTCGGCTTGATCAATCTCTTGCCGCCGAACTTGCCGCAGGGCCCGGGCTTCTACTGCTCGCTGGCCGCTTTGAAGGTATCGACGATCGTATCATCTCAGCCCGTGCAATGCGAGAAGTGTCAATAGGAGATTACGTGCTCTCCGGCGGCGAGCTTGCTGCCATGGTTCTGATCGACGTTTGCGTGCGCTTGCTACCCGGCGTTGTCGGCGCAGCGGCTTCGCTCGATCAAGAGAGCTTTGAGGCGGGGCTGCTCGAATACCCGCAATACACAAAGCCCAGCAACTGGGAGGGGCGCTTGGTTCCAGAGGTCCTTCTCTCCGGGGATCACAAGAAAATTGCCGATTGGCGCCGATCCGAGGCACGGCGCCTGACGGCAAAGCGTCGGCCAGATCTTCTCAAGCTGCAAAAGCCTGCCGAGAATTCCTGAGAACACCGTATCGACAAGGGGTAGTCTTTCGGCTATGACCCCCCACTCCCCAATGCTTGCCGTGTCGGGGTTCTGGTCCTTTGCGCCGAGCCTTCACGGCACATGTGTTTGCCCACGGTGTGTAGATGAACATCATTCAAGAACTTGAGCACGAGCAAATTAGGTCCATTACGGCAAAGCGCGCCGTGCCCGAATTCGGCCCTGGCGATACGGTCCGCGTGATGGTTAAGGTGATCGAGGGCAACAACACGCGCATACAGGCCTATGAGGGCGTCGTAATTGGACGCTCCGGGTCGGGCCTCAACGAGAATTTCACGGTGCGCAAAATTTCCTACGGCGAAGGCGTGGAACGTGTATTTCCGATCTATTCGCCATACATCTCCGACATCGAGGTATTGCGACGCGGGCGGGTACGTCGAGCAAAACTATATTACTTACGTGGCCGTCGCGGTAAATCGGCACGCATCGCTGAGCGCTCCGACGCACGTGCACGACGCCTCAACGCGCAATGGAAGGGCTTCAAGAGACAAAAAGGCGAGCCTGAAGATCTCACGCAAATAAAAGGGATCGACGAAGATCTTGCTGCACGCTTACGCCAGCTGAACTGCATCAAGCTTGAGCAGGTTACGAACCTTTCCGACGAGGACATCGCAAATATCGATGAGGTTCTGCAGCTCGACGGGCGCATCGAAAAGGAAGACTGGGTTGCGCAGGCCCAACGACTCGTTGCAGAGGCCGCCGCTGCCGAAGTGTCGGCGGAAGACGATGCGCAAGAACAGACTAAAACTGACTGAGCCCGCAGCAAGCGCCGTGGTCTAGTATTTAGCTACTGCCTCAGAAATTCTATTTGCCACTCGCTGCAAAATTGCGCCGGACTCGAAGTGAGACGGCTTGCATTTAAGCTGCATTGCTTCACCAGTAAATTGCACTACATTTCTCAAACTAGTTTAGTGACCGCAAGCTTCCAGGGACAGCACATGTCGAACGTCGAAGTTGGCCGCCCGCCCGACCGCGATGGAAAAATAAAGCTATATGGACCGGAAGCATTTGATAGCATGCGTAAGGCTGGCCGGCTGGCATCCGAAGCCCTCGACATGCTGACCGAGCATGTAGAGCCAGGCGTTACCACCGAAACATTGGACGATCTTGTGCTCGAATTCGCGCTCAGTCGTGGCGCGTATCCTGCCCCGTTGAACTACCGCGGCTTCCCTAAGGCTATCTGTACGTCAGTCAATCACGTGGTATGCCACGGAATTCCGGGGCCCAAGCCGCTGCGCGAAGGCGACATCCTCAACATCGATGTCACTCTAATCGTCGACGGATGGCACGGTGACACGAGCCGCATGTATGGTGTCGGCCAAATCTCTCGACGCGCCGAACGACTAATCGCTGTAACTTTCGAGGCTCTGAAACGCGGCGTCGCAGCTGTCAAACCCGGTTTGACCACAGGCCACATCGGCGCCGCGATCCAAACCTATGCCGAATCGGAGCGCTGCAGCGTGGTACGCGACTTCTGCGGTCATGGGCTCGGCCAGGTATTTCATGACCGTCCGAATATTCTCCACTACGGTGAGGTGGGCGAAGGCGTAACGCTGGAGCCGGGCATGCTTTTTACCATCGAGCCCATGATCAACCTCGGCCGGCCGCACGTGAAAGTACTGCCCGACGGCTGGACGGCTGTGACGCGCGACCGGGAGCTATCCGCCCAGTTCGAACACACCGTCGGCGTTACCGAGTCCGGGTGCGAGGTCTTCACGTATTCACTGAATAATCTCGATTATCCGCTCTCTCCCCAGAACTGACGAGAGCCCCAATGGCTGAAAGCCGCTCTTCGGTGGCTCCACACACCAGCTATTGCGCGCACCGATATCAACTCGACGAAACAAATCGTCGCATCGGCAAAGCCTTTTGGCACCGCCAGTCACGAACATATCATCGTAGGCCACGCCAGCCACGCGAGCATTAGACTACTGAAGCTGATTTGATCTTTACACGGCACAATGCCACTAAGTCGCTCGTCCGACGCCATGTTTACCTCGGCACGCCGACAAACAATAAGCGGGACATCCTGAAAATGAGTGAGGAGTCTCATGTGCGGCATTGCCGGTATTATCGACCTAACTGGAAAACGCGAACCGAACCGCGCCAAAGTGGAGCAGATGGCCGGGGCCCTTTCACACCGTGGGCCCGACGATGAAGGCTACCTGTTCGCGCCAGGCCTTGGACTGGCATCGCGCAGATTAAGCATCGTCGGGCTCGGGGATGGCAATCAACCCATCTTCAACGAAGATCGCACGGTCGCCGTCGTCTACAATGGAGAGCTGTTTGATTATCCCGAGCGCAAAGCAGCGCTTGAAGCTAAGGGCCACGTCTTTCGCACGCATACCGACACCGAGATCATCGTCCATCTATACGAGGAGCACGGTGAGGACGTATTCGAAGAACTCAAAGGTCAATTCGCACTGGCGTTGATCGACTTTACAAAGCGCACAGTGTTTCTGGCCCGTGACCGCGTTGGAATTTGTCCGCTGCACTGGTCGCGACAGGGCGACTGGCTCATGTTCGGATCCGAGATCAAGGCGGTGCTGGCCTCCGGCGAGGTCGCCGCGGCGGTAGACCCTCGCGGCCTCGATCACCTTTTCACGTTCTTCGCAATGGGTACACGACGCACGATGTTTGATGGCGTGCACTCTTTGCTTCCCGGCCACTATCTGAAGATCGAATTTCGCCAGGATGCACAGCGCGCCGAGATCCGCGAACGACGCTATTGGGAATTCGACTTCCCAGACGCCGGCCAAGAGGACAACCCAGAAGCCAGCGAACAGCTCATCGATGAATTCGAGGACAAGTTCCGTCGCGCGGTGGAGATCCGCTTGCGCGCTGACGTGCCAGTCGTCGGATACCTCAGCGGCGGCGTTGATTCTGCTTATGTGTTGGCCAATGCCTCGAAGCTGCGGGGCAGCCCAATACCGAGCTTCACAATCCAAGTGCCCGGGAAAGGTTTCGACGAGAGGGAAGATGCACTTGTCACGGCGCGCCACCTCGGCAGCCGTCCCACGATTCTTAGGAGCGACGCCGGCGTCATTACCGACGCCTATCCGCGGCTGATCTCGGCAGCCGATTGCCCCGTCATTGATACGTCTTGTGCGGCACTATGGTGCCTCGCGCGAGAGGTCCACGATCAGGGCTATAAAGTCGCGCTAACGGGCGAAGGTTCCGACGAGGCCTTCGCCGGCTACCTTTGGTTCAAGCTGCGCAATCTCACTTACTGGCTCGACTTCGCCGGATTACAGACGAGTGACTCTGTGAGTCGTTTTGTTCGCAAGCGGGCTGCACCTGGGACGAGTTTCGCCGAGCTTCGACGTATCGACGCAACGGTGGGCGGCGCGCACGCGCAAATGCTTATCTATCACCTCGTATCCCAATCGCGACATCGCTACTTCAGCGCTTCCCTGAAGGATCGCCTCGGCGATACGAACGCCTACGAGGATTTGCCGCTCGATTTGGAACGCATGCGCCGGTGGTCGCCGCTCAATCAATCGCTCTACTTCGGATACAAGGGCATGCTGGCAGGACTACTGATGAACCACAAGGGTGATCGGATTGCCATGGCCAACAGCGTCGAGACCCGCTACCCATTCCTCGATGAGGATGTAATCGCCTTTGCCTCCCGGCTACACCCGCGTTGGAAGCTGCGTGGCTTTACCAAAGACAAGTATCTACTGCGCCAGGCGGCCGCACGGATACTGCCCAATGAAGTGGCCTTCCGGCCAAAGGGCATGTTTCGCGCACCACTTGCGGAAACGTTCTTCGCGAACCCACCGCCGTTCGTGCGACAACTCGTAAGCGAGGAGGCGCTAGGTAAAACTGGTTACTTCAATGTTGAGGCCGTAAGGCGCGACGTTGCACTCATCAAAAAGGGCGAAGTCGCCAAGCTCGGCACCTTCGCTAATATGGGGCTAATTGGTGTGCTCGCAACGCAGCTCTGGCACCATCTTTACCTGGGTGAGGGCCTGTGCGACTTACCAACACACGAACCTAAACCACATATCGACCGACCGACTAAAACGCAAACGGCGGCTTGAGTAAGTCGTCAGCCCTTGCGATCACGCATTGCGAGCGTGCGCAAGCGCAGGGCGTTGAGCTTGATGAAGCCTTCGGCGTCCTTTTGATCATAGGCACCCCTGTCGTCCTCGAAAGTGACGAGTGTCGATGAGTAAAGCGACTTGATACTTTCGCGGCCAATGACGATGACATTGCCCTTATAAAGCTTCAAACGCACATCGCCCTCGACCGGCTCTTGGCTCGTATCGATCAGTGCCTGAAGCATCTCGCGCTCGGGCGAAAACCAAAAACCGTAGTAGATTAGCTCCGCGTACCGCGGCATCAGCTCGTCTTTCAGGTGCAGGGCATTGCGGTCGAGCGTGAGCGACTCGATGGCGCGGTGGGCGTGCCAGAGTATCGTGCCACCGGGCGTCTCGTAAACGCCGCGTGACTTCATCCCAACAAAACGGTTTTCCACTAGATCGACGCGGCCAATGCCATTATCACGACCCAGATCGTTGAGTTTTGCCAGAAGCGTCGCGGGCGACAGCCTCTTACCGTTAATCGAGATAGGGTCACCCTTTTCGAAGCCGATCGTGACGATCGTCGCCACATCGGGTGCCTGCTCCGGCGAGATCGTGCGCTGGTAAACGTAAGGCGGTGGCTCCACTGCTGGATCTTCCAAGACCTTGCCCTCGGACGACGAGTGCAGCAGGTTAGCGTCGACTGAGAATGGCGACTCGCCGCGCTTGTCTTTGGCGACTGGAATTTGATGGGTCTCAGCAAACTCTATTAGGTCTTCGCGGCTCTTGAATTGCCATTCTCGCCACGGCGCAATGATCTTGATGCCTGGTTTGAGCGCATAATAGCTCAGCTCAAAACGCACCTGGTCGTTGCCCTTACCGGTGGCTCCGTGACAGACAGCGTCGGCGCCCGTAGCGCTAGCGATCTCAATCTGCCTCTTGGCGATGAGCGGCCGCGCGATCGAGGTACCCAAGAGGTAAACCCCTTCATAGAGCGCGTTCGCACGAAACATCGGAAAGACGTAATCGCGTATGAACTCCTCACGAAGGTCTTCGATATAGACGTTTTCCGGCTTAATGCCGAGCATCAAAGCTTTCTCACGGGCCGGTTCAATCTCGCCGCCCTGGCCGAGGTCAGCGGTGAAGGTCACCACCTCAGCGCCATACGTCTCCTGCAACCATTTCAAAATAATAGATGTGTCGAGGCCACCAGAGTAGGCGAGAACCACCTTGTTGATGGACTGCTCAATTTCGGTCATGGAGGTCGGCTTTCAGGACAGTGTTCGGATGCGGAGCGCACTATACGGCGCAGTCGCTGGCCTGCAAGGTTCGCTATTATCTATGCGTATCGCTCGCAGCAGAGGGCAGACTGTTCTTTGCCGCTTTAAGAGAACCGTGAACAAGTTGATGCGAGGCGGATCCTAAGAAATTCGCATGTCAGTTCGGCTGATCCTACTTAGGCCTTGCTGGGAAGTTCCGCTCCGGCATCTGCATCTTCGATCATCGCACCATTGTCACGCCGTTTGCCGGCGCGCTTGCCGGCCACGACCCAATAGGCAAATCCGCCGAAGAACCCCAGTGCTAGAAAGGCACGGATGGCATAGTCATTTACAATCGTCGGTTCACTACCAACCTCGACCAAGTAGTGAGCACCAAAACCTGCAAGGGCAATCGCAATGCCGACGAGCACATAATAAATCCATGAGCGAATACTCAGCCATTCACCTACTGCAATAGCAATCAACGCAAACGGGAAGGCGAAGATTGCTGCATGTGTCGCGGCAAGAAGGGATAGCATCCCGGCGCTAGCAAGCCGCTCCCACCGCAACTCGGCGGGCAAGATTGCAATATCGGCTGGCGTTATGACGAAGGCGACAACCGCCACCCCAGCGACAAGACACGCAATGATAAAACCGAACAGAACCCTGAACAGCGTGCCAAACATACTCTCACCCACTCGTCTCACCTAACGACCGCTTGAACTTACAGGCCCCAAGTCGCCGCGCTCAATAGAAAATTGGCCTCCTGCCTAATCAGCACACTTAGGCATTGCGTCCGGCAATAAGCCAGTAAATGAAGCCACCGGCGAACCCGGCTGTAGCAAAAACCTGCAAAATAGTTGTTTCCGGGACAACGATATTGCCTGACTCACTTATCCGCGCAAGCAAAGGCATTGCTGCCAGCGCAAGCCCCCCGCCAACGACGTAATAAATTGCGGCGCGGATACGAGCGATCTCGCCGACGATGACCACCAACAGCGCCGGGATCAGCGTAAGACCAGTGGCGAGCAATATTCCCTGTCTCATAAGATCAAACATGACGACGACAAAATCATTTCCCGACTGCTCGCCTTTCAGTGAACCAGTAATGCGCTCCAAGCCCAAGGTGAAAAGTACGAAACCAGAAACCCCGGCGGCGATCAGCAGCGCTAGAGGCACAGTAATAAAACGACCAA
>JAUVPN010000161.1 GCA_030598645.1 Hyphomicrobium sp.
GCGAACTCTTCGACATGGTCGCTAAGGGAGCGATTAAGATTCCCGTAAGCCGAACCTATGCTTTGAAAGAGGTGGGGCAAGCTCATCGCGATTTGGAGGCGCGCGAGACAACCGGGTCTATCGTGCTGCTGCCTTAAGCCCAACTGCCAAAGAGCGTGCCCAGCTCTTTTGGAGTTATGGTTATCGCGCGGTAAGCGTGATCGTGAATACGAGCTTGCGCGGTGCTCAGATACGAACCGAATGCACCACTTTGAGGCGTATGTGTTAGGCGTCCTTTACATCCGCCAACGAATTCGCCGGCTAATTTCCCCGCTGCTGTTTACCAGTTTTCATCCGCACTCTGACATTCTTTCCGCCGTGTTTCCCCTCTCAAGCACAGAGCGGGGAGGGAAGGGGCGGCACCGGGCACTACAAAATCGCCGCCTCCAATTGAAGCTCAGGTGCAGGTGTATTGCGTTATGGCACGGCTTGAACTCTTTTCGCATACCACCCTTGAGGGTGCAGCTTCGGGGGGCACGGCGGACGCCCTCTATCAACTTGGTCTCATGTATTGTGTGGGCCGCGATGTAGAGCTCGACCTCGTCGAGGCTCACAAGTGGTTCAATCTTGCGGCTCTGCGTGGCAATGCGGACGCCAAACGATACCGCATCGAGATCGCGCACGAAATGACGAAGAGCGACATCGCACGTGCCCAAAGACTGGCGCGCGAATGGATCGCCGAGCATTAAGAGAGCCGTGTCGGATCAGCAATCGCTGAAGAACGAACTCAGGCACGTCCACGTCTTCTTTGCGGCGTTCTCAACCGCATCTCCGGCCTTCTTGAGGGTCTTGCCCGTACCCTTCGCCATGTCCACAACGGTCTTGGGCGGCCCTTCCGGGGCTGGCTCGGCATTTTGCAAAGCGTCATCGGGTTGCGGTTCCGCACCTGGGGCAGGGGCTTCCGCTTCCTCACCAAAGGGAGCTTGAATTGTTTCGGGCGGCGGAACAAATGCCTCATTTGGTATGTTGGGCCCGTCCGGGACCATCACGGTCCTTGGCACTCCGTCGCATGGTCCTGCTGATGACCGGTCGACGCGGCAGCTTGCATGTTGTCCGCTTTTCGCCAGCTCCTTGATACAGAGAAATTGTCCGCGCGCGCTGCGCGTCGCGGGGGTCGCGTCGCCACCTATGATGCAGCGATAAAGCGCGTCAGGGCCGGTACAGGCGACGCAATATTCCTGGCCGGCGGCGTTCGGCGCGAGTACGCAGCTCAGCAGGATCACCAAATTGATACCGATCGATTTTGGCATTCGGCTACTCCCCACTTTACGCGGGCTGTTGATTTTTGCAGGACGCCGAAGTTGCAACGATGCGAGCCTCTAGCGTGTTCGTCAAGGGGCCGGAAAAGCCGATACGACGGCATGGTCCGTGGTTGGCTTGCAATCCGGGCATCCCACATCTATTAGGAGGCTTCGCTCGCTGGAGACGTGGCCGAGAGGCTGAAGGCGGCGGTTTGCTAAACCGTTATACGCTTAAGGGCGTATCGAGGGTTCGAATCCCTCCGTCTCCGCCAAGCTTCTTCTGATCACTACAGCTCATTAGAGATCAAGAGGCGCCAATACGCTCGCCATATCATGGGGTTGCGCAACAATTAACATGTGCACAAGTGCCCACTGGATCTTGCGCGACATCAATACAGCGCACCAAAAAAGGGGGGACAGAAAGGTGGACGCTGCGAAGGGGGACTACGTGACCAAGGCGAACGGGCTGACTTCTGTTTTCGTGAAACAATGTCGGCAAGCTGGCGTTTATCGTGATGGCCAGGGCCTTATGCTCCGCGTTGAACCAACGGGGACGAAGCGCTGGGTGCTGCGCATCACTGTGCGTGGCAAGCGGCGCGATGTGGGGATCGGTTCTGCGAAGGATGTGTCACTCGTCGAGGCCCGAGACCGAGCTTTCGAACTCCGGCGAATGGCGCGCGAAGGCAAGGACCCCGTTAGCGCACAACGCGCAACACGAACATCTGTCCCGACTTTTGCCGACGCCGCAGAAATTGTACATCGGCAGAGGCTCAAAGGGTGCTCAAACGGTAAGCACCGTGATCAGTGGATCAATACGCTGCGGGCTCATGCCTTCCCGGCGATTGGCAACAAGCCCGTCTCGGAGATTACGACAGCCGACGTGCTGGCTGTCCTGACGCCCATTTGGCTGACGAAGCATGAGACCGCCAGGCGGGTACGGCAACGGATCCATGAGGTGCTTGAATGGGCCGCAGTTGCCGGTTATTTCGATGGCGCCAACCCGGCGATTGGCGTTGGGGCCGGCCTACCACGGCAACCCAACGGAAATCGCCATTTCGAGGCGATGCCCTACACTGACGTGCCGGCATTTGTGCGAAAACTTAGCGTCGGCGCGCCCGGCGAGATCGTGCGGCTGGCACTGGAATTTCTCATCTTGACCGCTGGCAGGACCAATGAGGTCGTCGCAGCGCGTTGGAGTGAAATTGACCTCGACTCATCTACCTGGACAATTAATTCCGGCCAGCCGCATGAAGGCGCGCCGCGAGCATCGTGTGCCTTTGTCTCCACGGTGTCTGGAACTGCTACAGCGTGCGAAAGAATTGCGGCCAAGGGGCGAACTCATTTTTCCGGGCCGGCAGGGCAAGCCACTTTCCAACATGGCGATGGCGATGCTGATGCGACGGCTCGGACGATCGGAGACGGTGCATGGATTCCGGTCATCATTTCGGGTTTGGGCAGCAGAAAACACGAGCTTTCCAAGGGAGCTGTGCGAGGCCGCGCTTGCCCACGTCGTCGAAAGCCGGGGTCTGCTCCCGTCCACGCGGCGATAGCCCGCCAACTTCCGCAGGCCGCTTAAATTGTGGATGCTCACCGTGCCTCATTGCAGGGTCAGCAGATTTTGTTCCCGGAGCTGTCGAAGGACCCGGTTGACGTGAATGTCGCTGAGCCCGAGAGCATCAGCGATGATAGACTGCGTGAGGGGATGCTCGAATTGCGTCTCGATCGCGAGCCCGACCAACCTTAGCCGTTCAGCGAGCTCCAGGAAGAAGTGGGCTGTGCGTTCTAGGGCGGTTCTTCTGCCAGTACTCACGAGATGCTCGACCACCATTGCCGCGTCTTGGGATGCGGACCACAGGAAGGCTGCGCCGAGACGAGGGAACTTGTTGAAAATTTCTAGCATCCGCGGAGCTTCGACAGCACTGAGCACCACATCGGTCAAGGCGGAACACGAGTGATCCGACGTCCGCAGTAGAAGACTGCGCAGACCAATGCAGTCTCCGGGAATCGGAAATCTAATGACCTGGCGGCTGCCGTCGGGCAGGATCTTGAAGCTACAGCCCCAGCCGCTCTGCAAGAGGAAAGCCTTCTGACCGGTCTGTCCTTCCTCTATAATGACGTGCCCGCGCTTAATCTTGAGGGGCTTGGACTGAAGATCGGCCAGGACGCCAAGTTCGTCCTTTGACATCTCCACAAAGCTGTTGAGCTTTTTGGCCAGCGCGCTGTCAACTTTTGCATCCATCACCGGCAGCCGTTCCGTCGAAAGGCCCCTTAATAGCGGAGACCATATCGTTACCTACCCGTTATGGACAAGAAGTGGACCGCAAGCTTCTTATCGCGTGTTGCGATATCCTGGAGAATGTCCGCTTTCGGGGGTAAAGCGAACATCGCTGACCTGCATCACATATTGAACAAATAGCCGTATTAGCGCTTTGGCCCGCTGCCGCGCTCTCCCTTCGCCGGCAGCTTCTCCAGACTGACCCCGATGGTCTGCCCGTACTGTCCGGGCCTTGTTTATGCGAGACCTAATCCCACAGTCCCTCGAAACGGTGACCGGCCACGCGCGTGTACCGTGTCGTGTGCGTGGGATCCCGGTGGCCAAGGAAGTCCTGCGCCGTCCTGAAGTCCACGCCCTTGTTGGCGAGATAGTAACCGCACGAGTGCCGCAGCATGTGCGGGTGGACGTGCCCGAGTTTGGCCCGCTTGCCGGCTTCCGCGATGATGTAGTTGACAGCTTGCCTGGTCAGAGGCTGACGGCCCTCGGAGATGAATAGCCAGGGCAGCTTATCGTCCCGTGTTGTCAGATAGCGCTTGATGGCGCGCAGCTCGCCACCGGGAATGGGCTGCTGCGTACTGAGCGAATTCTTGACGCGCTTGACCCATATGCGTGACTGCATCAGGTTCAAGGCGTTGCGTCGCAACGTGACGGTTTCCGACACGCGTAAGCCGTGCCGGTACATCATCAGCAACAAGAGATGGTCGCGGACCCCGTGCCGACCATCCTTGGCGGCCACCAACAGCCGGTCCATTTCACTCGGATCGAGGAAGTCTTTGACCCGCTCGTGGGCGTCTGTTGCCCTACTTTTTACTTTTCGCCGCTTGGCCATGTGGTTTTGCCCTCTCTCAAAGCCCGGTAATTTGGAGAGGCAGCATACCAAACTTTTTACAGAACGCTCCATTTGTAAAAAGAAGGAGCGCCGAAAGATGGCGCGCAAATTGACTCAATTCATCTTGTACAGCGCCGGTTCCAAAAAAGAAGGCACCGGTCTACGGGAGAAGACCGGTGCCCAAATCTGCCACCATGCTCACGGGGGAATGGCGAGCTTCCGCGAGGGAGAGCGGAAAGGTGGCTTTGTCTGACATAGGCAGGGATCGCCGTTGGTCAACACCGAGCCGAAAATGCAAAAAGGGCACCGGTTCGCAGGGACTGGAACCGGCACCCCAACTTGCCGTAAAGAAGGAAGGCATCTTCCGCTAGGGGGATCAAACGGAAGGTGCCCATTCTCAGGTTCGCAGGGCCCCCGCTAAACGTTACAGCAGGCGAGCTCCCGTGATGCCAATGTCCGCTTTACCCCCAAGAGCGGACATTCTCGAAGGCGGTCTAAATGTCCGCTAAGTGCCAAAACGGACATCGCCGCAGGGCGTTTGGAGGTCGTATCTGCGACATCTCGCGTCATTCGGCGCAGTTCGTTGGCCAAGTGTGATGCCGGTCGTCGACGCTCTTTTGTCGCACTGTGCCTGTTCCTGACGGCACGGCATTGAATGTCGGTTTCAATCATTCAAGAAGCACCAGAGGTTGGCGGTCCCGTCATTGCGCGGCGAGATGCGCCATCTCCCGATTGTGGACCTCACAACACGTCAAGGGTGAACTCAGATGAACGAATAAGCCTTGGACAAACATTCAGACGACACCACCGATTAGGGCCGGGCCAAGCTTGGCATCCAATGGGCGGGGCTTGTTAAACGGTAGAAGATTTAAAGCGAGAGGCAAACATGACTGCTCTGTTTAGAACAATATCCAATTTAGCTGGGATCAAGGCTGGAGGCCAAGTTGCGCAAGCCCTGCTCTCGCAAGTTCGCAAGTTGCGTCAAGGAACCTCCCCCGATGGTTTGCGCAGCGATCAGTCCTATCGGGTCAAAGAATTTTCCGACCTGCCGAATTATCGGGCCATCGTAAATCATCGATCTAGGGCAAAATTATTTGGGGTGGCAGATCCTTTCTACCGCTGCCACACCGCAGTGTCGGGTGCCAGAACACATATCGACCGCAAATCATGTGTTAATTTTGCATCTTACGATTATCTTGGTTCTAATGGGCATCCGGCAACGAGGGCGGCTGCAGAGACAGCTACCAATCAATTTGGCACCTCGGCTACAGCAAGCAGAATTGTCGCCGGCGAGAGGCCTGTGCACCGGAGCCTAGAAAATGGGCTTGCGCAAGTCTATGGCGTGGAAGATGCGATTGCCTTTGTCAGCGGCCACGCGACCAATGTTTCAACTATCGCGACACTGATGGGGCCGGGTGATCTCATTGTTCACGACGAACTTATGCATAACAGTGCACTCACGGGCGCAAAGCTGTCTCAGGCCACGTCTCACAGCTTTCGCCATAACGATCTTTACGACCTCGAGAGACTGCTTTGTGAAGAGCGAGCAAAGTACAAGAACGCGCTCATAGTGGTCGAGGGTCTGTACTCGATGGATGGCGACATCCCTGATCTTCCAAGATTGATTGAGCTTAAGCGACAGTATGGCGCATGGCTGATGGTAGATGAGGCGCATGCCCTGGGCGTCCTCGGTGCCACAGGACGCGGCAGTGCTGAGCACCATGATATCGACCCGAGACAGGTCGACATTTGGATGGGCACACTGAGTAAGGCACTGGCCTCTTGCGGCGGCTACATCGCAGGCAAGAGAGAGCTCATTGAGATCCTGAAGTTCAACGCCGCGAGCTTTATCTATTCGGTTGGACTTTCGCCCCCGTTAGCTGCGGCTGCTAAAGCTGCACTAGACCTCATGAGGGAGGAGCCTGAGCGGGTAAGGCGCTTACAAGAGAATGGTCGGCTGTTTCTCAACGAGGCGAAAGCTGCAGGCCTCGATACCGGTCATAGCGAAGGTTATGCCGTGGTGTCCGTAATGATCGGCGACATGTACAAGGCGGTGAAGCTGTGTGAGCGGCTACTAGATCGCGGCGTCAATGCATTGCCGATCGTCTA
>JAUVPN010000216.1 GCA_030598645.1 Hyphomicrobium sp.
CGGGCCACGGCCCCGCTAAGCAGTAACGCGCAATAACCTTTAGCAAAAGCGATCCAGCGTGATATTCGAACCGAGCTAGATTGGCTGGGACGAGTAGTGCGCTCGTGCAATTCTGCGGTGAGGAGTGCGATTGATGGACCGCTGGGTCGAGGAAACGTTTCACCCGCATTGGCGCGTTCGCCTTGAGGCCGATGAAATTTTGCACGAGGTTAAGACGGAGCACCAAGACCTCGTCATCTTCAAGAACAAAACTTGGGGGACAGTGCTGATGCTCGATGGCGTCTGCCAACTCACAACGTCCGATGAATTCGTATACCATGAGATGATGACGCATGTTCCGCTGATGGCGATCGACGCGCCCAAACGGGTGCTTGTTGTCGGCGGCGGTGACGGTGGCGTGCTGCGCGAGGTTCTAAAGCATCCCTCGGTTGAGAGAGCGATGCTATGCGAGATCGATCGCATGGTCATTGACACTGCGCTGAAGTACTATCCAGAAATTCCTGGTGATGCCTACGACGATAAAAGAACCGTGATCGTCATCGCCGATGGGTGCAAGTTTATAGCAGAGACTGACGAGCGCTTCGACGCAATCATCATCGACTCGTCTGAGCCGATCGGCCCCTCCGCAGTTCTGCATCGGCGGGAATTCTTTGCCGATTGCAAACGAGCCTTAAAGACGGGCGGCATCCTTATCACACAGAACGGCCTCCCGTTCCTTTTTCCGGAGCATCTAGCGAGCACAACGCAGGCGTTCGCGTCGTTGTTCGACAACGTTGCTCCCTACTTGTGTACACAGCCGTGCTATTTTGGCGGTCCGTTCGCCTTGAACTGGGCCAGCGATGAGGACGAGCATCTAGAAATTCCGGAAAAAAAGCTGGCTAAGCGGCAAGGCAAACGCGGCATCAAGACAAGCTATTGGACGCCCTCGGTTCACAACGCGTCGTTCGCGTTGCCGGCTTACGCCGAGCGCGTCGTCGAGAAGGCTATTGCTGCAGGGCGTAATGAGACCAAAGTGGCGGGCGGGGAAAATAAGCACGACAAGTAAAACACCAATCGTTGCTGACCTTGTGTTGCTCACCCGCCTGCGGCAAGATTAGTTCCAAGTAGCTGGTCGTAGATCCTCAGAGTCTGATCCTTCATGGCCTTGAGTGAGAATGTTTGCAGCACGTGGGCGCGCGCGCGCGCGCCCATGCGTGCTCGCTCCTCTGGGGGGAGCGCAAGCACCGCTGCGAGCGCCTCGGAGAGTCGAGCGGCATTGCCGGGCGGTACCAGCCAACCAGTTGAGGCATCTTCTGTGATGTAAGGACGACCCAGCACGGTTTCGGGTGGCGCGCCAATATCTGTGGCGATGATGGGCGTCCCCATGACTTGTGCCTCTGTAGCGGTGCGGCCGAAGGCTTCCGGTTCTGTGGATGCGACCACAGCGACGTGCGCGGTCAGAAAAGCGGCTGGCATATCATCGACGTGACCTACGAGACGTACACGGTTCTGCAGACCTGCGGTGCGGATTGCGCTTACCAGGGAGGCCTCGTAGGCTTTGCGTTTCTGGGTATCTCCGGCCAGGATGAAGACGACATCGGCGAGGTAGCCTTGAGCATTCAGGAGCCGGGCGGCCTCGATCAGCACGCCTTGTCCCTTCCAGCTTGTGAGGCGCGCCGCCTGCAGCACTACGCGCTCATCCTGGCCTATCCCCCATGCCGATCGCAGCGCGGCGACGCGGTGATGTCCAATCTGCTCGGGATCGAATAGCACGCCGTCCACGCCACGGTGTATCACCTCAATCCTTTTAGGCTGCGTTTTATAGCGGCTGCGGATCTGCTCAGCGGTGTAGTGTGAGTTGGCTATGACGACGTCGCCGCGCGCCATGACGCTGTTATATAGGCGTTTGAGGGCGGTCTTTTCGCCGTATACGCCGTGGTAAGTGGTTACGAATGGCACGCCCACGCGGCGCGCGGCATATAGGGCGCTCCAGGCCGGCGCGCGACTACGCGCATGGATTAGGTCCACCCCCTCACGCCGGACCACCTCGGCGATCTGGTGAACGTTCCACATGAGCCGGAACGGATTTTTGGCTGCCGCTGGGAAAAGCTGGACTTGGGCTCCGGTATCACGTAGCCGCTGGACAAGCCGGCCTCCCTCAGTGAGGACGATGGCATGTCCACCGGCGTGTTCCACGGCGTCCGCGATCTCGATAGTGGATAGCTCCGCGCCGCCCGTATCGAGTTCAGGGATGATCTGCAGTATGGTCGGGCGCGTTTTAGCCACCTGTCTTCTCCGTCAATCGACGAGGTTGTTTAGAGTGAGTGATAGGGAACCGCAATTCGTCGAGATCGGTCCCACCAGCGGCCGCAAGTCGCGGCGCATTGCTTATTTTTCTGAGCCGTCGGTTGAGCCATCGCGTATCGGCATCTTTTGGTTGTCAGGGTACAAGTCCGACATGGGGAGTACGAAGGCAACGGCGCTTGCCGCGTTCGCGCGTGAGAAGGGCTATGGATTTACCGGGTTCGACTATTCGGGGCACGGGCTCTCGAGTGGCCGTTTTGAGGATGGCACGATAGGGGCATGGCTGGAGGAGGCCTACACCGTTTTTCGCAATTTCACTGGAGGCCGGCAGATCGTGGTTGGGTCGAGCATGGGAGGGCACATTGCGCTTTTGCTGCTGCGCCGGCTGTTGTTTTCAGACCCAAGGGATGCCGCTCGAATTGCCGCCCTTGTGCTGATCGCACCGGCCTGGGACATGACCGAGGAACTAATGTGGAATGCCTTTTCCAAGGACGTGCAGGACAAGCTGCTCGTCGACGGCGTCTACAAACAACCTTCAGATTACGGCGAGCCCTACGCCATCACGCGCCAACTTATCGAGGAGGGGCGCAATCATCTGCTTGCACGCAAACCATTCGATCCCGGGCGTTCCGTGGTGATTTTTCAAGGCGCGCAAGATCGGGATGTGCCGATAGCACACGCGCGGGCGCTGATGCGGTTCCTCAAAGGCGGGTGGGCGGAGATGATAGAGGTTCCTGACGGCGAGCATCGCCTGTCGCGCCCGCAGGATTTAGACCTTCTGTTCGGGGTGATTGAAGGCCTCGCAGCTCAGGACAAGGGCTGAGCGCGAGCTTTCGACACGCTTCGAGAGGGTCAAAATGCCGTCGATTGCCGCAATCTGCGAAAGATATTTTGCACCGGGCAGGATACGGGTCAGGGCGATCAGCATGAGAGGCTTGCCCCTAAACCAGCAAGGTACAGGCATGAAACAGTTAGCTTATTTTCTGTTGATCACCGCGGGCGCGTTCGTGGCGTCATTCCCTGCCGCCATGGCAGTGCCCGACGGCGATGATGTTTTTCAGGACGAGGATGACTATCAGCCAATTCTCCCAGATGTGGGGGGCGACGACGATGGCGGCTATCGCCCGGACTGGGCCAATCCAAACGCCGGTCCGTCTAATATGGGAGTCAACGAAGATCCCACGCCATTTAATCCATCCGACCCTGTGGGAATTCCGCCAAACCAGGATTAGATTGCAAGGTGCCCGTGTGGCTGCTGGCTAGCCGTTGAGATATTCGCGCGTACGAAGTCCTGGACGCCGGCCAAGTCGCTAATTATCGGGATCTGTTGCGGAACATCAGGCATTTCTGCGCGGTCCTTAAGATATGCAGCAATTGGGCGACCATAACGCAAAGCAAGCGCAATCTCGCTCAGGGTTCCTGCCGAACCCGGTAAAGCAACGACCACATCGGAGCTCAAAATGTTGATATGGTTTCGAGACATTGGGTCGGCGCCCCGTGTCCCATCCATGTAAAGATGCGAAAAGATCGCAATTTCGACCCATGGGTTTGGATAGCCGGGCTTTGGCTCTATCGAGTCATGTCCGCACGGGATGATGCCGATGACGAGCCCTACGCGGTCTGGCGTCTGGTGAAACGCGCGGCTGACGGATGTCATTACGCCTTTGCCGCCTCCGGTTAGAAGGTGCACGGGCTGGGAGGCAAGCCAGCGGCCTAGGTTCGCAGCTCGTGGTTCGTTCTCTTTTTCACCAGAACCCATGACACCAACGACGGGAAGGCGCATGCTCATGTCTTGGCCTCGTTTAGCCTATTCTTGTCGCACTAATGGTGCCACGTTTTGCGTCTTGCGGCCGCTACCCTTAGAATTTCGCCTTGGTGGCCAGCTTCTACATCGTCACAGGAGCATAACGGGCCTTAGGTTCCTTGCTAGAGTATGCTCCGCGCACTGACGGCGCCACGAAATAAGACCGGAGAAGCCGATGGAACGACCGTTGCAAATCGCTTTCAAGAACATGGATAGCTCTAAGTCCCTCGAAGCAATGATCCGTGGGCGGGTAGAACGATTGAAGCGCTTTCATGCGCACATCACAGGAGCACGTGTTGTGGTGGAAGTCCCCCACCGGAGCCCCGAGAGCGGTAAGCAGCCAATCGGCATCGCGGTTGAGGTCGATGTGCCCGGTCAAAACCCTATCGTTGCCAAAGGGAAGCAGGACCGGCGCGAGATGAAGGGCGACCAATCTACAATCGTCAATCGCGTCTTTGAGGCCGTTGAGCGGCAGCTTGGTCAGACCGCGGATATACGGAATCACGAAGTTAAGCAACATGGGTCTGCGGGAGAGACTGGGGTAGTAGTTCGTATTTTTCCGGATGAGGACTATGGCTTCGTCGAAGTCAAAGGCTCTCCAGACCTTCATTTCACGCGGAATGCGGTAGCGGCTGACGGTTTCGGTGAGCTCAAAATTGGCACGGTAGTGCATGTGACCCGTGCTGCTTTGGAGGGTCCGATGGGCCCGCAAGCAGTCTCTATCAAGCTCTTGGGCGCGCGCAGCCCCTCTTGACCAAGCTCGCTAATGAGCCCGGCGTTCGAGTTAGGCTTTGTTAAGCGGGTCGACGAGTTGAGGGGAGC
>JAUVPN010000061.1 GCA_030598645.1 Hyphomicrobium sp.
ACAGCAAATAGCCCCACCGCTGGCGGAAGCTCCACTACGCGTCCTGCTACAATTGGCATGATTAGATTGCTCTCCAGCTGCTGGACGACGACGAAAACAGCGAGCGTCCATAACACGGTGTCGACGCTCTCCGTGGATGCCAGCAACAATGCAGGGATTGCGCCGATTACCGGCCCAATAATTGGCACAAACTCAGCCACACCAGCGATCAATCCAAGTGCTAGCGCGGATGGGACGCCAACCACAGCAAGGCCTACCCCAATGAGCGTGCCAACAATAATCATGGCTATGAGTTGGGCCCCGAGCCAGCGGCGAAGCGCGTGACCGGCATCATTCAATGTGGCACTGATCTGGTCGCGCGTTCCCGATGGAAAAAGACGAACGAAGCCCCTGACATAAACTAAAGGATTAATGGCAATATAGACGCCAGCAACGATCATAACGACCAGCGAGAAGAGAGCGCCAAAGATGGTCGTTCCCCAAGAGAACGCGCTCATCAAAAGACTGCCTATTGATGTATCCCGCAACAGTTCCGGGATTGTTAAGAACGGCATCTGCTTGGTAAGGCTGTCCGCCGCATCGGGAAGTCGCTCGGCAATAGTGACGAGCTGGCCGCTGATCTTCGAACCGAACAAATATGACACAATACCCAGCACAACGATGATGCCGAGACCGGCGACAAACAAAGCCCATCGTTCGCCCATCGACGTTGCGCGCCTTATAGGTTCAGCAATCGCGCGCAAAACCACAGCAAATAGAATTGAGCCAAACACGAGGATCAGGAGTTCAGACAGCGTCCACAGCGCCGCCGCCAAGGCTGCGATAGCAAAGAAGATCAGCACCCTACGGACAAAGATATTGTCCGGCATAAATTGCGGCGATGGGGCCGGCGGCTCGTTTTCCATGGCGCAACAATTTCATTTATCTGCTAACGAAATGCAGCGTCCCGCAGATCCGCCAACTTATGGGCTGGTGGAATACTCCATGCCGCCAGGCGGCGCGAACGAGCTTGTTGTCTATCATCTCTAAGCAGCGGCCGCCAACGGTGCGTTGACGCTGAAAGCGCGGCGGTTATGATGCGCGCCTTCTGCGTCCAAGCCCCAGTGGCGGAACCGGTAGACGCGCCAGACTCAAAATCTGGTGCTGGCAACAGCGTGCCCGTTCGAGTCGGGCCTGGGGCACCATAAAATCATCAACAACTGGAATTCACCTCAAGATAAAGAACGAGGGCCGGAAGAAGCAGCATCGGCTGGCCGAAATGTAGGGTTCCCCAGCACCATGTGTGCGCGACGGGTCACATCGCTACGGGAAAGGCCTCACTCACGCGTTGCGGCCGCTTTGGAGAATATGGTATCGGGCACGGCTTGGTGTCGATCGGAGGTCTGGATGCGTTCTTGCACCGCATATTTCGCGCTGCTTCTCATCGTCGGCCTCGGATGCAAGGAAGTCCTTGCCGGTCCGGCACTGCTCTTCGATGTAAAAGAAAATAAGGTGCTCTACGCCGAGGAGCCCGACAGCCTCTGGTATCCAGCCTCGCTCACAAAAATTATGACGGCCTATATAACAATTGAGGCCCTCCAGATCGGTAAGCTTAAGCTCAAGTCCAAGATTTCCTGCAGTGCGAATGCTCGCAAGCAACCACCCAGCAAGATTGGCTTGAAGGTCGGCGGCGCGATGTCACTCGATCTCGCGCTCAAGTCACTCATTGTCAAATCAGCAAACGATGTGGCCGTAATGCTCGCGGAGGCGGTCGCCGGCAGCGAGGCTGCCTTTGTCGCGCGGATGAACACCACTGCTAAGAGACTCGGCATGACGCGGACAAATTTTGTCAATCCGCACGGGTTGCCTGCGGCCGCACAAGTCTCAACCGCGCGCGATCTGGCTAAACTGGCGCGCGCCGTAGTAAGCGAATACCCGGAGCACGCGCACTACTGGTCGATGACGCAAATGCGTATTGGCAAGATCAAGCTGCGGTCGCACAACGGGTTACTACGCTCCTTCAAAGGTGCCGATGGGTTGAAGACAGGATTCATTTGTGACGCCGGCTTCAATGTCGTTGCGAGCGCCACGCGTGATGGGACGCGGTTGGTGGCCGTCGTGCTTGGTGATGCGAGTAGCGCGGAACGAAACGTGCGGGCCAAGAACCTTTTGGAGTATGGCTTCGGGCAACCAGTTTGGAAGCAGTTCTTTAACACCATCACCGTCGATAACTTGCCAATGACTCCCAACGCCAAAGGCGTCAGGAGTGTTCGCAAGAACGTAGTTTCCTGGAGCTGCAACCCCAAGAAAGCGCGGGCAGCTAGGAAACGCAAACGCAAGAAAAAGAAGTCGGCAAAGAAATGAATGCAGCCGCCTAGTAGCGCGGAAGCCAAAGCTCGCTAGCCCGAATTTTAGACCGCCGTCCTCAAAGCGCTGGGCGTACTTACAGGGCGAGTTTTCATACAACCAACTCAAGTTTGGCACCGCGGTAGGGACAACCCGGCGTCATCGGTGGCGTGACATGCGGTGCACGCGGTCTGCGGGCGCCTGGCTTTTTGGTGGCATCTCCGGATGGAGGCTTGGCCGCTTGCGGTGCAATCGCGTCGTTTCCCGATCCATCGTCGGCAAGGGCAGAGGCGCCGGCGCCAATGATCCCCAACAGCATCACGGCCAAAAGCGCAAACCTCAATTGTGACATTGCACTCTCTCCTTGGGTGACCGCTAAAGATTGCATACGAAACATAGCACACCCTTGCTACGGCCTGTCGAGTATAGGACCTCGATCACGTCTCAATTTGGGGCAGTCACCTGGTACCGTTCTTGCTCCAAATAAGCAGGAAAACAGAAAGCGTTTGGACACTGCGATGCCGACAACCTGGCAACATTCTCAGGCAACGACCGGGCAAGGGCCGGAAATTATGGCAATCGTGCTCGAGGCTCAGCATGGGCTGCACGCTGCCGAGGTCGCGGACTTCTTTTCTAGCCTACACACGAAACGGGGTGACGAAAGCAGATCCCGCGCCTGGGCCAGTGTGGCGAAGCGCATCCGCTGGCGCGAGCAGGAACGACTGGAGCAAGTATAACCTGACCAAATGTAATGCGCCCACAGGCAGACGCTTGAAGTGCGCTTTTCTGCCTGGAATGGAACGTCAGCGGCTTATCCGGCCGCTATTTAGATCGGGACCTGGCGCAATTTGCTCAGCACGGGCTTAATCGCTCAGTTACATGGGCGAGCCGACCACTAGCGTCCAGAAGGTCTTGAACTCTGTCTTGGGATCCTGCACTAGCGCAATGCCCATGTGCGTGGCGTCGGCAAGAAGCAGGTTCTTGTTGTGACCTGGGCTTTCGCGCCAACCGCGCATGACCTCAGCGAAGTCGATCTGCCCAGTACCAACGTTTTCTGCCGCCAGGCGCGCCCGATAACCGCTGCGCTTAACACGGTCCCAAGGGTTCGAGCCATCCGAGCCGTAATGAGAAATACGGTCCCACTTGGAAAGATCGCGCGAATGCGCTTTTGCGGCAGCCGTCAGCTTAACGTCAATCTTCAGTGGCCTGAGGCCCTTGTCCCGCCGATACTGATTGATGATGTCGCGCGCCTTATCCGTGTTGAGCGCCGTCGTCGAATAATCGCGGTCGGACAGTGCGCCGGTAGGAGCCCGCTCATAGGAACCGTTCGGCGCTTTGTCGTCGAGCTTGGCTAACTTTTGACCGGACGAGCCACTGCGCGAGGCGCCGGGGTCTCCGCCTAGCGCAACGCCCTTTACAGACGGCGAGCCTGCGATCGAATTAGTTGTATATGATGACGAATCGGCAAAGCCCGAGGAGATCGAACCGGAACCGAGGCTGCAGGCGCCCAAAAATACGATGATTACTGCGGATAACGCGACGCGAAACATATAATTTACTCCCGCCACTTGCTGCGCGGCATTTCGGCTGAACATCGCGTAAACCCGTTAACTCAAAGTTAAAGCTAAGGCGTTGCCACCGGCCGTCCGGAACTCAGCGCAAACCGGTCAAACTGCTGTCCAGCTCGTATCTGCGTAACGAAAACTGTCCCTTTATTGAACTTCCTGGTCTCCAAAGAATTCTGGCCCCTGCTCTCTAAGGCTCAGGCGAATTGCCAGAATCCAGTGGGCCAATATCCACTCAACATGGTGTCGCTAATTTGACGCGCGTGCGGCCAAAGCCAGGCTCTTAAAGGTTCTTGTCGTGTGGTTTGTTGTTTCTCGCATGCAACTCGACCAATTCAAGATGCCCACGGCACTTGGAAGTCAGAGACAACTCACACACAATCCGCGTCCATAAGCTGGTGATTCGCGCGTACGGCTCACGCTAATCTCACGAGGAGACGCGTTGCATGCCCGCCCCAACTACCGACGCGCGGCCGCAAGCGGCTAATCGCGCTAGCCTAGGCGCGCTAGGCAGCCTCCTGCTTGCACGCACTGCGTGTGCCGGCGGCGCAAGTCGGGCACAGCTGGTGCGCGACATCGGCCCGTTTGTTTCGAGTAAGCTGTCACCGGCTGAATTGCGCTGCACAATCGACAACGAGTTGACCCGTCTTCTATCTGAAGGTCTGGTCCGCAACGATCGCAGCCGCTACCGGGCAACCGAAGCAGGGGGCCAGGCGACAGCGCGCTTTCTTCGCGAGAAAGAATCGCACGCGCGGGCCTGGAGCGAACAACGCGATATTTGGCTCGTCGCGAAGGTGCTGGGCGTCGATGCCGCGAAGCCAAACCTTCGCAAGGCGCTGACACGACCCGAAGGACTCAGCGCCCTTATCGTACAAAGCGCATTTGGTCTTAATCTTCGCCACGCGCTGTCACCATCGAAGCTCAGAGCAGCACTAGCCATTCTCTCGCTGGAGCGGGCATTCGGCGACGACGTCAAGAATGGCCTCAATCGCGGCTCAGCGCTCTCGGCCAAGGCAGGCCGCGTTCTCGCCGGTCAGCTCTTGCACAAACCACGCGAGATCAACACAGACACGCGCCTAGTCTCGATGCTCAGCGCCGAACAGGTAGGTGCTACGCGCGCAGACGTAGAGATGTTGCGTTTGGCGCTCCTCAGGAGGCTTGCAACCGGGGCGCTAGAGGAACAGGCGCGGACCAAACCGAGCCCTGAGCGCGTCCCCGCTGCTGTCCCGAATGATGCTGGCCGATCTGCACCAAAGATGGTGAAACGTCCAGGTCTCGCGCAATTTTCCGCAGGCGTGCTCACGGCGGCACGGTCACATGCACAGGGCTGGTCGGGGAGCCGCAAGGCGTTTATCTCTCAAGTGTGGCAGGCGATTCGCTCGTCGCATCCCGAGTGGGGGCTTTCTGAGCTTGTGTTTAAGGACATGCTGGCCGGTGCCCATAGGGCGGGCCAGATCATGCTGGCAAGCGCCGACCTCAAGAATAAGCAAGACCTTCAGGAATTTGAGGATTCCGCGATCTCTTACAAGAACACTGTTTGGCATTTCGTGCGCGTTGACGATTAGGACGTTGAGGACTGTCGATTGATAGAGCAGCAAGAAGCTCCTGAGAGGCTGTTTGCGGCCTTCGAACACTCCATCACTTGGGAGGACGATATTTGGCGGGCTGACCCCGTCGACGTGGCCGAAGTGCACGCCAAGGCTCGATCAAAGTTTCGCGACTTGCTTTCGAGTATTACGCAGGGGCGCGGCTCGGGCACACAAGACCGTATCCTCCTATTTCATGGGCAGTCAGGCGCGGGCAAGACGCACCTCATCCGCGCGCTGCGTACCGCAGCCCATCGCAGTGGCACTGCTTACTTTGGCTATGCGCAGATGACGCCCGACGTCGCCAACTACGCCGACTACTATTTGCGCCGGCTTGTTCACTCGCTGGAAAAACCTTACGACCCCGACACTTCTGGGGAAAGTGGGTTAGCGCGGCTTACCAGTCGGCTTCTATTGGACGCTGCCGTCACTTCGTCAAAAGACTTGGCGGCGCTGCGTGATGCAAACCTCGATGACAAGAAGCTCGCGAATCTCGTCTTGAAGCTTGCCGACGAGATAGTCTCTAGCCCACAGTACGTGACGCAGGAAATTGACATCAACGTCGTGCGCGCCCTGCTTTACTTGGAACGCCGCGACCCACGTATAGACCAGCGCGTCCGTCAGTACCTGCACGGCCGGCCGCTGACCGATCTTGCCCATCGGGCCGTGGCGGCGCTCGATCCCAACACGGGCGAGGACCGCGCTTTCGAGATCATTGCCGCCCTCGGTTCCCTCATGTGGATAGTCGACCGCGCCGCGCTCGTTTTTTGCGTCGACCAGGTGGAAGATCTGCGCTTCTTCGACGACGCCGAAGACCGCTTTCAGCGAGCCGTGCGCGACCTGATCCAAATCGCCAACCGGCTCACCAACGCCGTTCTGATCATCTCCTGCTTGGAAGACTTTTACGGGCAGGTGCGCGGCGTGCTCGCCCAATCCTATATCGATCGCATCGAAAAAGCCGGCCCCGTCGCGCTGCTGGAAAGCCGCACGCCAGAGGAAGCACGCTTAATCATCGCCAAGCGCCTAACTCACCTTGCGGAAAACGGCGAAGCGGGCGCAGGTTTTACCGACCCTTCTGCTTATTTTGGACCGGAGTTCTTCGACGAATTCGGCGGCCTCTCGACGCGGCGCCTCTTGGAGCATGCGCACAACCGTTTGCAGATCAACACTGCTCCTGCGCCGTCGGAAACTGACAGGAGCGACAATGAGAAAAACGGGTTCGTATCCAAGCTCGCTGCCGCCCTAGGTCTCGGTCTTTCAACTGAGACGACATCTAACGTGCCAATCGACGTCGACTATCGGGAGATGTGGGCGCATTTCCAAAGTGGCTCAGAAGCGGAAATACCCGTAGACGACAGCGAGCTTCTCGACATCCTGGCCGCGGCCCTCACGCTTGCCAAGGAAGAGTGGACCGGCGACGTTGAACTCAACGTCGAGCGCCTCGTATTGACCGACGATTTACCCGCTCTCGACCTCAACATTCGGCACCGAAACGGGCTAACGGCGGAGGCACGCGTATTTCTATGTAACCGGCCGACTCAGGGTGGCGGTCTAAAGCGCCAGCTCGACAAGGTTCTGCCAGCCATGGGGGGCAAAACTAGCTTCATGCTGCGGGCAAGCGACTTCCCGCCAAACCGCAAAAACCAGACTGCGCAGGCTTTCCGTAAGTTCCGTGATGCCGGCGGCCGCCAGGTGCTCGTGCCAATTCCGGAGTGGGAACGCATGATGATGGTGCGGGAATTCCATACCCACCATCGCAACGATCCGGGCTTTGACGAGTGGTTTGCAAACGCAAAACTCCTTTCGAACCTCGTGTCTATGATTCAGCTTCTGCGTCTCGATCTACTCGGTCGACCGCTTCCCACGTCTACTGCCAGCGCTCTAAAAACCGAAAGCGGCCTTGCCAAGAACGGACCAACCAGTGGAGCAAACGGCCTTGCCGTATATGAGCTACCCGGCACGAGCGAGCCGACCCCCTCGCCGATCAGCGGAAGTGCCGATACGGCGCTGTCCGACGATGACGAGCTGCCGCTGTCTGTGATCCTAGATGAAAATGGCAGCAACGGATCGAGCATCTTCGCTGGTCGCGAGTTGGCCGACGCGCCAAGACCGATTACCCTCAATACGGATGTGCTTAAGCGGCATGCGGCGGTGCTCGGCGGCTCGGGCTCTGGTAAGACGACACTCGCTCTAAGCCTCATTGAGCAACTCTTATTGCGCGGCATCCCAGCAGTGCTCATCGATCGTAAGGGCGATTTGTGCAGCTACGCCAACCCTGACGTTTGGCGTACAAACAATGAGGAGTTCGCCGAACGCAGCGGTGAGCGCGAAAAACTTGCCGACGCAATCGATGTCGCCGTCTTCACTCCAGGACGAGCCTCCGGACGCCCGATCTCAATTACGCTGCTACCCAATGGGATCAACGAGCTTCCCGATCACGAGCAACAACTTCTAGCCAATCTCTCCTCAGCGGCGCTTGGCGAGATGCTGCACCTGAAGAACTCAGCGACGCACCAGAAGCAGTCGGGAACGCTATCTGTTGCATTGCGCATCCTGGGATCGCGATACAGCCGCGAAGTGACGCTTACCGACCTCATTCACCTCTTAGAGGACGAGGACCCTGAACTGTCAGATCTGACACAGCGCATGGACCCCTCCGGCAAACTCCGCCGCGATCTCGTGGCTCAGCTCGACAGCCTGCGATTTCGTAATGCGGCACTGTTTGAGGCGGGCGGTGAATCTTTGCGAATGGAGTCGCTTCTGGGCTTGGGGCCCTATTCCCGCGATGGCCGTACGCGGCTATCGATCATTTACACGGGCTTCCTGGGCGATAACGAAAACATTCTCTTCTGGGTCTCGCAGTTCCTCTCGGAGGCACTGCGTTTCTGTCAGCGCAACCCCAACGACGAGCTGCAGGCGGTCGTCATGTTCGACGAGGCAGATCTCTATATTCCCTCCAACGCCAAGCCCGCCACGGCCGAGCCGCTGCAGAGCTTACTCAAAAGAGCTCGCTCTGCCGGTCTCGGCATGATGCTCGCGACACAATCTCCAGGAGATCTCGATTACAAGAGTCGTGACCAGATCACGAGCTGGTTCATCGGTCGTGTGCGAGAAGACACTGCGCTTCGCAAGCTCAAAGCCGCGTTCCAGAGCGAGTCCGGTTTGGATCCCGCGGCCGTGCTTCCAGGTCAAACGGTTGGCGAATTCCACCTCGTGCAGGAAGGGCTAGTTCGACCAATGAAAGCCCAGCGCTCACTGATCATGGCCGAGCAGGTGCCGTTCGACCGCATCGAGCAGCTGGCCCATGAAACAAAGGGGCAGGACCAACATCAGTTGCGGCTGTTCGACGTGCGGTAAAAACCGTTTTTCCCAACGAGATTGGTGCTCTCCGGCCACGTATTCACAGCTTGTTATAGCGAAAATTCGATCTATCAACTTTGATTGCGTATAGCATTGTGCGCACGTTAGAGGTTTGCCTAAGGCGCTTAATGAGTTTGATTTTTTCGCACAGATTCTTTCCGTGCCTGCCCCACTTCTCCCCAACCGCTTTGCGAATGCTAACTCAGAATTCCTCCTCCACCCCGGTTCCCGGGTGTCAATAGCCTTTTTCTCATGTAAATTTCTGTGGTCATCGGAATTTTGCTGAGGGCCTTCGTTGACAGCTGCGCGTCAGGGCATGGGGGTGCTCCGTAGCTTATCGAGCATCGTGTAAAGCGGGGTTAGAGTGTTATGGTAGGGAAGTCATTCATGATGTTGATCCTGGCAAGTGTTTTAGGGCCAGCGGTCGGAGTGGGCTTGTTCGTCCTGTTGCAAACGTTCTAAAGCGCGACCAACAGCACGTAGCGCTGCCAATCAGGGCGATGCTCTGGAAGCACCAAAACCGCCATAATGGTTGGCTACAAGCTAAACTATGAAGGCGTGCTTGCGCCCGTATCCATAGCTTTCGGCCCAGATGTTAGCCGTTTTTCGTGTGCTTACGCGCGCGCTAGAGCTTCTCGTGCTCTTGCCGTTCCGCGTCCTCCAAGTGCTTCTCGACTGGGTGGCTTTCAATCCCCGGCTGGGGCCTTTGCGCTATTTCACGAGTGCCGCGCTCTTTTATGTTCTCTTTGCTATTGCGCTTGTCTACGTCGTTGCCCCGGTACGCGGCCTGGTCGGTCACTACACGCTTGGCGAAAAACTGCGTTATGACGCAGAGCGCTGGCTTGCAACCGCCATATACGACGCCGAAGGCAATTTTGTCGGCACCTTTGATCCTCGCCTCGATAGCCTACGAGACGTGAATTACACCGGAGAGACAATTGAACTCGGCAACTACATCGCCAATCCCGACCACAAGTCGATCCCTGTTCGCGAGGTGCCCGAGTATTACTGGCGTTGCCTCGTATTGCACGAGGACCGCAACGTCGGTGGCCTGCTGAACCCCTTTGGAATCGATCTCGCGGGTGTGCTTAAGATTCCAATTTCAGCCCTACGCCGCTCGATCGCCACTAGGAAGCCGAATTTCGGAGTCGGCGGATCGACTCTCGCGATGCAATTCGTGCGCGTGATCTACAAAACGCCGCCGCATTTAGGCGAAGGCGTTTTGGTCAAGCTCAAGCGCAAGTTTGGTGAATGGTGGCTGGCGCCCGTCGTCTACCACGAATTGACGCGAGGCGGCGACCAGACGGGCTTGAAGCAATGGGCTGCCAACCACCTGTGGCTAGCCCAACGGACCGGCGGCGACCCACTGCATGGCATTGAGATGACAAGCCGAATCGTCTTCGGCAAGGAAGCTAAGGACTTGAGTATCGCGGAGCAGTTTGTGCTGGCCTCCGCGGTGAAACGCCCAATTATCTTGCTTGAGGGCAGTGAGCGGCTTAACGAAGTGCGGCTCGACCGCTGGCGTTACCTGACGGAGGTGCGCGGTCGGACTTGCGCCCAGCAGCTAATCGCGGACGAGACGCTGCAAAGGGAGGTTGTATTTGACCTCATTGCGCTGGCCGGTGGCCCGCCTGACCCCAAGGTCCGTCCCAAACTGCAAGAGGCACTCGATCGCCACGTCCCGGCACTTGCGCAACGCGCGCAAGCCAATCCAATCATCCGCGCAAATGCTCTGATGCCGTCGGCCAAGTACGGTATTCGCGAGGAGATGAAGCAATCCTATGGATTTGCTTGGCGGGACCATGTGCGTGGGGTGACCACGACATTTGCGGCAAGCGACAATCTCGCGTTTAGGCACAAGACAGCAGTCCGTCTCGCCGAACTCGATAAGAAATGGGCCGATAGAATCGA
>JAUVPN010000183.1 GCA_030598645.1 Hyphomicrobium sp.
CGCTGGCCCTCGTGCAGCTTGCAGTAGCGCGGGCACACGTCGCACTGAATGCGCCCGTCCTCTAGCTCGTGCCAGTGGCGGGCGGGAACACCTTCCAAGATCTCACAGACCGTCATAGAATTCATTTCGCGCTGCGCTAAAGGAGACGCCGCGCCATGCCTCTCAAAACTGCAACCGATGCGACAGGTCCAACGCGGCGGCCCGCCGTTGCGGGTTCATTTTACCCCGGGACAGCCGAGACTCTAAGCCGTACCGTCTCGACATTCCTTGCGGCATCTCAAGTCGAAGCCCGGCCGACATCGCTGGGCGTGATCGCGCCGCACGCTGGTTATATGTATTCAGGTGCGGTCGCCGCCAAGGCCTTCGCCTCACTTAAATCCTCCCCGGATCGTTTCCAGCGCGCCCTCGTTATAGGCCCGGCGCATTTTGTGCCCTTCAAGGGCACGGCAGCGCCGGCGCACACGGCCTTCGCGACACCGTTTGGCGACATGCCGGTCGATACTGAGGCCGTGCGTTCGCTGGCCGACGGGGCCCTCACGATTATCTATGACGAACCGCATGCGCCTGAGCACGCTCTGGAAGTTGAGCTGCCATTTGTCCAAGCGCTGTTTGGCGCTCTGCCGATCATACCGCTCCTTTTTGGGTTCACGTCCGCTGAGGCGATCGCTGCGGTCATCACCCGGCTCTGGACTGACGACACGCTGCTCATTGTGAGCTCCGATCTCTCCCACTACGAAGACTACGAGACCGCAAGCCTGCATGATGCGCAAACGGCCGAGGCCATCGAGGCCTTTGACGAGGCAGCGATCGGCCCGGCCGATGCCTGCGGGCATCTTGCCGTTCGCGCGGCTTTGATTGCAGCTAAGAGGCGCGGACTTGGGATCGAGCGCCTCGACTTGCGCAATTCAGGCGACACCGCCGGGCACAAGAGAAGCGTGGTGGGCTACGGCGCCTGGGCCTTCCTCAGTCAAGCGTGAGGGCTGCTAAGATTGCGCAGAAGCCTTGTTCCTTCGAAAAGCCAAACGTGGCCGGCTGCGATAAGTGCCAATGGAATGAGAGGCCGAATGGCTGCCGCAACAGACATAACTTGCGTGACGGTATTTGGCGGCACCGGCTTTCTCGGCAGCGAGATTGTCAAGCGGCTGGCTGCGGCTGGATTGGCGACGCGTGTAGCGGTCAGGCATCCCGACAATGTGAGTAAGCAACGGCGGTCCGGCCAGACCGAAATTCAGCCCCTCTATGCTGATGTGCGCGATGAGAGCTCTGTGGCGCTTGCGGTTAAGGGGTCTGACGCGGTCATCAACTGCGTCGGCCTCTATGTCGAAAGCGGTGCGGAAACGTTTGAGGCGGTTCATGAGTTGGGCGCACTTAATGTGGCACATCAAGCCGCCGTCTTCGGCATCGATCGCCTCGTTCATATCTCCGGCATTGGCGCAGATCTCAGGTCTCCGTCCAGCTACGTTCATTCGCGGGCGAAGGGCGAGCTGCTCGTCAGCGACGTTCTTCCACAAGCCACGATCTTTCGCCCCAGTGCGATTTTTGGACCAAGCGATAAGTTCTTGAACACGTTGGCGAACATAGTCAGGGTCTCGCCCGTGTTGCCTCTCTTCGGCCAAGGTCGCACGAAGCTGCAGCCGGTCTATGTTGGAGACGTTGCGCAGGCCGCGCTGAAAGCTTTGCAGGATCCCGTGTCGCAGGGGAAAACCTACGAGCTTGGTGGGCCGCGGACCTACACCTATCGCGCCCTCATCGAGCTTTTGCTGGATCATATGAAACGGCGGCGGCTCCTGCTGCCGCTGCCGTTTGCAATTTGGAAGGCTTTGAGCGCGGTTGCCGCGATCCTTCCCTCCCCACCCATCACGCGGGCGCAAGTGGTGCTGATGGAGCGCGATAACGTGGTCGCCAAATCCGCATTAACGTTTGAGGACCTCGGGCTAGAGCCCGCGGCGCTGGAAGACATTCTTTCGCGGTACGCCCTCTAAGGCGGCTCAGGACGCGAGCCATACTGGCACTAAGTTTAATCTTGACTTCTCTAGTAAACAATAGTTGCCTCGTCCCGGAGTGGGCTAGCGGTGAGGCCCTTCGCGTTGCTGATTGGAGAAAAGTCATGATGACTTCTTGCTCGGTCCGCCACTCGGAGCGTCCGCCCGCTGATGGCGGACTCGATGAAACGATCCTGCACATGGTCGTCTCTATTGCGCTCGCCTTCTTCATCGAATTGAGCCCGAACCGTCTGTCAAGATTGGTGGATGCAATCGCCTGCACTGAGTATTTCCATGAGCCGACCATGATCGACTGACGCGGTTGTTTCGGCGGTGATGGCGTGTACGGCCACCGGGATTGGCTGCCGCGGTCGTGCAAACTCGAATTGACACGCGACTACCATTTCGCTTTCAACGTCACGTAAGCCGAGGTCGGTGCACCGTATGAAATGTTGTTGTTGTTGTGGGACGAGATCCAGTATTCCGTGTTGAATAAGTTTTCGACGTTGAGCTGTGCGCTCCAGTGCTCGTCGTAGTCATAGTAGATGGCACCGTCAAAACGCGTGTAGCCGGGTACTTTGACGGCGTTATTCGCTGCTGCGAACCAGCTCGATTGATGGATGACACCAAGACCCACGCCCCACTCCTGGCTGAGCTGGTACTTGTTCCACATAGAAAAGCTGTGCAGCGGCACTGATTCAACGGAATTGCCAACACGCGCGATGTTGGCGCCGGCGTTTAAGATTTCTGATTCCGTAAGGGCGTATCCGCCGAAGGCCTGCCAATCGTCCGTAATGTAACCGCTGATTTCAAGCTCACCGCCCCTCGTTCGCGTCAAACCAACTGCTGCGAACTCATCCGGACCGACGGTGACGCGTTGGTTCTGTCGATCAAGTTGATAAATTGCACCCTGCATGAGCAGGCGCGGCGCGATTGTCCATTTGAAGCCGCCTTCATAATTTTCAAATTCTTCTGGCTCCAGATCGGCCGCCGCAACGGTAAGCTGGCCGAAGTTATCACCGTTCTGTGGCAGGAATGACTTTGAGTAGCTCAGGTAGAAATGCAGATGATCGACTGGTTTGATGACGCCGCCGATGCGCGGCGACCATACGTTGTCAACTCTATCCGACGTGAACCCATCGATAGTGTTTGCAAAGTCGACATCGAAGCGCTCGTAGCGGACGCCGCCGATAATTTCAAAGTAGGGTGTTATTTCAGCCTGGTCTTGGAAAAACGCGCTGAAGGTGTTGAGGTCTGTGAACCGCCGCCTGGAAGGCCGGTTATAAAAGACGGATCGGAACGTTGTTGGACTGGAGGCGGGCACGTTCACCGAGAAGATGCCGGAGTTCGGCGTATCAAATGTGGGAAGATTTCGGAATTCATCATTATCTTGGACCACGACTTCGGTGCCGGCGACGATCGTATGACGCACATGGGAGTGCGTATTGAATGAATAGGCAAAATCAGTCTGATTAACGAAGTTCTGCCTTTCGGTGATGCTCTGATAGCCATCGAGCTCAACCAGACCGGGCCCCGGACCATTGACTGCGGAGTCCGGGAAAATGTTCTGGTAGAGCTTATAGTAATCCGCATAGAAGGTGTGGTTCCTGATCTGCAGACCAAAATGAGTTTTGTGCTGGAACGTCGCGGTAGCAATGTGGCCATCGAAATCGGTGAAACTGGCAAAGGGCTGACCGAAAAAGGTCTCAATCGGATACGCAATCGGCCGCCCGTTTATCGAGGGACCGCCCCGGTCAACGTTCTGGTCGTGCACCTTGTATTCGTAGCTCATGTGAAGCGTCGTCTTATCACCGAGCTTAAAGCCCACCGTCGGATTGATGCCGTAGCGCTCAAGGAACGAGAAATCGCGGAATGTGTCTGAGTCCTCGTACATGGCATTCAGGCGGACGGCGAAGTCTTGCGTGACGGCCTGACCGACATCGGCAGTCACGCGCTTGCGGCTGTAACTGCCAAGCTGAACTGTTCCTTCGTAAACGGGTATGCCGTCGGCCCTTTTTGTGACGCGATTGATGACACCACCGCCACCGCCGCGGCCGAAGATCATAGCCAAGGGTCCTTTCAACACCTCGACAGTTTCGGCGTTGTAAAGATCGCGGAAGGTTTGAATGTCATCGCGCACACCATCGACAAAGAAATCCGCCGTCGTTTCCTGCCCGCGGAAGGTGATCTGATCGCGGTGACCCTCACCCTGCTGAACGGTGATACCTGGGACATAAAGCAGCGCTTGGCCAAGCCAAGTAGCGCCCTGATCCTCAGCCAGCTCTTTGGTGATGATGGTGACCTGCCCAGGGATATTCATGATCAGCGTGTTGGATTTCGTCGCCAACGATGTGCCCGACGCGAAATATCCATCAACCCCGGTTGTGCCTCGATTCAAGGTGTCGCCTTCCACAGGCGCATCGAAGATTACGCTTTCAACGGTGCTTGCTATGGGCTCGCCGGTATCGGGAGACGGCGGTGCCACCGGTTGGGGTGCAACAACAGGCTGTTGCGTGGCAACTTGCGGAGCAGGCTGGTCTGCATCGGTGGCCGACGGCTCGCCGGCGGCGTCCTCGGTCTCTATAACCACCTCTGGCAGTTCAGCGCCACCGTCGGCCGGCGTTGTTGCCGCCTGCCCGCTTTCCTCCGTGGCGGGGGCTGCTGTGTCAGTCTTTTCGTCGCGCGATGGGGAAGTTGCCTCTTGCGCGTGAGCCAATCCGCTGGAAATCAGTAAGAGTGCCGCTGCAGCCCAGATTGCGAGCGGGTTGGCAACCAGCGCGACGTTGAAATGTGTGGCGCGGCCCCCGCTGTGTGGTGTGCAACGAAGCAGACAGAACGCCATCTTTCCCCCTCGGCGAACCTCGACTTCGCAAGGTTGGGCCCCCTCCCCCGGAGAAACGAACTGGAACCCAACCCGCCGACGGTGTTTCTCAATCTTGATCGCTAAAGTCAACATTTATGTTTTGGAACAATTCCAGTCTAGTTGCGTGGCTGGACAACGCAGCAGCGGGGCGTGCTTTGGCCAACCAAAACTCGGATAGGCTCGCAGACGCATGACACCGTCGACTTAGATTCGAACGAGTGCGGGAAGCCCCCTCCACCGACCAAATCTGTCCCATAGGAGGGACGGCGCGAGATATCGAATGCGGTCGTCCCGCGCTGCTAAGCGCACGTCTGCTTCCCACCCAACGCGCACATCCGCTTCCAGCCACCGTCTCGGTGAGATGTGAAACGTAACTCTCTGGAAGAAAAACGGACGGCATTGGAGGACCCTCCGGACGAGAGACTCGAAGGCTAACCGCAAGAATGATGAAAGGGAGAAGAGAGACCCAGCGTCGCCATTTATCACTTATGGGATCCCTGCCAGCTCGGTTGGCCTGACGCCAGCTTCGCTGTGGACTGGTCGGCTGCTAACATCTGAGCGGGGCGTTCTGCCTGCTTTTCATGCTCCGGCCCACCTCTTCGGCACTCCTTTGATGTTGATGATATCGTCGACGCGCTCGGGCGCACTTTGTTGATGCTGCGTCATTGCGCTATTGTGTGGAGCGCTTGACGAATGGGTTGATTAGAAACGGTCGGACAGGTTCCGCTAACTCCCAATCCGCAAAAGGAAAACTCAACATGCCTAAGGCCAGGAACGAGAGGACCTCAAAGCGTATCGGTGCGATTGCTTCCAAGGCGATGCGAGATCCAGCATCACTCACGCTGGATGAAATCAGATCACTTGGGGCGTCTGCCACCACTCAGAGACCAGATAGGAAGACGTCAAAGAAGAAGAAGAAGCCATCAAAGAGTAAGGCCTCGAAAGCGAAGC
>JAUVPN010000269.1 GCA_030598645.1 Hyphomicrobium sp.
AGGCGCGCACGCGAGTTGTGCCCTTTCGCCCATTCGGAGGAAAGGCTCTCAGCGGCGCTTCCAGCGGGCAACGCGGATAGCGCACCGATTGCCAAAGCAATCAGCACTAAGGATGAGAAATTTCGCCACCTCATTAATAATACTTCTTGCATTTGTACCCACCGCCAAGCTTACGAAGCCTTCTAGCGCGTCGCCATTCTGTCGCAAATCACGACTTCATGAAGACCGGCGGCCTCCGCAATGCAGCCCCCACATCTAAGTCACCATGCCGTCTAAATTGAGCGCTTCACATGGCCGCCGACAACGCGGTAGTCTTCACATATGGAGATCTCTCGAACACACAGCGGGGCAACCGGTGATGGCTTCCTCGACGGGCACCTGCTGATCGCAATGCCACTCATGTCGGACCCGCGTTTCGCACGCTCGGTCGTTTACCTTTGTGCGCACTCTGAGGAGGGCGCAATGGGCCTCATCATCAATCAGCGGGCCCCGCACATCAGCTTCCCTGACTTGCTCGAGCGCCTAGGCATCGTGCGATCTAAGACCGAGGACGACCGGTCAAGAGAAATACTCTCCATGTCGATCCACGTGGGTGGCCCCGTAGAGACGGGACGCGGTTTCGTGCTGCACAGCGCCGACTACTTCGCAAATGACTCCACCCTGCCTATTGAGGATGGAGTATGTCTCACCGCGACGATTGACATACTCAAGGCGATCGCCGCTGGCGAAGGACCGGATCAGGCGATCTTGGCGCTCGGCTATGCCGGATGGTCGCCCGGTCAGCTTGAGAATGAGATCCAAGCCAATGGTTGGTTGAACTGCCCCGCCGATCCGGATTTGATCTTCGACCCTGACGTAGAGTCAAAATACTCGCGTGCCTTTGCCAAGATTGGGATCGATCCCTCACATCTGGTGAGCGACGCAGGCCACGCATGATGCTCTCCGATACCGACCTGCGTTGAGAAATACCTGGCAAGTGCCTACTTGGGTGGCATCTGCTTCCCGCTTGGATCCATTGTGCCAACGCTTTCCTCAATCGGCTCCTCAGCTTTTTCGGAATCGCCATCCGGTTTTGGCGGCCAAGGAACGCCTGCGAGTTTGGCCAAACTCGCAGCCATTTGGGGCGGTAGGCTGGAGAAGTCGGCCGCGCTCGGTGTTCGGGTTGCCGATGGCTTGGGCCTCATCGACTGGATGGGCTGGGTTGGCTCGTCCGACTTAGCAGACAGCCGAGCGGCAGATTTAGAAACAGGCGTAGCTTTGCGCAAGGCAGCCGCCAGAACGTCAGCGTCGGCGGGAGCGGCGTCCTCGGATGCACCCGACGCACCGGCACTGTTCGACTGGGGAACAGACGCTGCGGGAGGGAGTGACGCCTCAGATTGCGACGATGGGGTCGCGGAAACCGCAGCTACTGCCGGTGGCGCAGGGGGCAACACTGGAGGAGATGTAGCCTTGCTGGCTGGTGCCGTCGCATCAATGATTGGGCCCGGCGCCGGCTCATTTGACTTCATCATAGCTTGCGGTTGTGGTTGAGGTTGCATCTCAGGGGGAACGGGCAGCGCTTTTCCAGATCCCTTGATGTCTCCTACCCCTGCAGGTGGCTTCGCTGCACCTTGCTGTGGAAGAGGCGACAAGGGAGAGGTCGGCGGAATCGGGGGCACCGGCAGTACATTTCTTTTCCCCTGTTTCGACAAGGCGGGGCGAGAAGGAGAACGCCCAGTGCGATCCAGCAAAGGCCCTGGACCCTGCTGTCCTTGCTCTACTGCTTCTGGTTGTCGGATCGCCACCTGTGGCGACGAGGGACGGAGTGGCGAATGACTAGTTTTGGGCAGCGGCGCGTCCTTCACGCCGTTAGGCCGAGGCGGCGGTAGCGCTGCTGCTGGAGCATGTGCAGCAGCTTTCTTTGCCATCTTCTTGGCTTTCTGCTTTTGCTTCGGCACGGCGCGGAAGAGGCCGCGAGGTCGCAGTTTGTGTTCCGCGGTGCGCACCATTTTCAAAAGTTTGGTCACTTCGCGATCAGACATCGGCTCCCCGTAATAAAATCCCTGCCCGTAATGACAGCCAATCGAACGCAGGAAGCCCACGTCCTCCGATGTTTCCACTCCTTCTGCTACAACCTTCTTCCCAAGCTCATGCGACAGCGCCACCATTGAACGAACGATTGCAGATCCGGCGCCGTTGCTGCCGCCGCTCGACTGCAGCAACGCCTTATCAATCTTAATCGTATCAAAGGGGAAGCGTTGTAGATAGGCGAGTGAAGAATAGCCTGTACCGAATTCATCGAGCGCCAATTCCGCACCCGCTCCGCGCAGCAATTGGAGAATCTCGGTAGCCTGCTCGGGATTTTCCATGACAAGGCTCTCGGTGATCTCTAACCGCAGTGAGCCTTTTGGCACGATGTTGCGTCCGAGGATGTGGCGAATCTCCTGAATCAGATTCTGCCGGAAGATCTGACGGCTGGAGATGTTCACGCTAACAAAGAGCGGATGCTCGTCGCGGGGCAGTTCACGCTGCCATCGCGCCGCCTCGTGGGCCGCTTGCAAAAGAACGTTCGAGCCAAGTCGCACAACAAGATCTGATTCCTCGGCAACTGGCACAAAGTCCGTGGGGTTCATTAGCCCCTGTTTGGGGTGCTCCCAGCGCGCTAACGCCTCGAATCCCGCGAGTTCCTCGGTGGGCAGATAGATGATCGGCTGGTAGAGCACCTTGATTTGGTTCTTATCGAGCGCCTTGCACAAATCGCTCTCCAGCATGACGCGGTCGTCGCGGTCCTCTCGCATTTCGGGACGGAAGATCTCGATGCGATCTGCGCCACCGCGCTTTGCACGGTACATGGCGATCTCGGCTTCCTTATAAAGGTCGAGATGGTTTTGTTCGGGGCCATCGTAAACGGCGAGCCCGACGGAACCCGTGAGCACGATTTCTTGACCGGAAATCTTAATAGGCGCGCGCAATGATCTGCGGATACGTTCGGCCAGCGAAGCAAGCTCACCAGGATTTTGCTCGACCACCAATAATACAGCGAATTGATCACCGCCAACGCGGGCCAAAGTATCATGCTCACCAAGATGCCGCTGCAAGCGGCGAGCGACTGTCAACAGCAAGCTATCACCCACGACTAAGCCGAACGAAACGTTCACGCTTTTGAACTTATCAATGTCGATTAAGAATAGGCTCGGCCGAACCCTACCCTCGGATTTCGAGCGCGCGAAGGCGACGCTAAGACGGTCTAGCAACAGTTCGCGATTGGGCAGGTTCGTCAGGCTATCGTGTACTGCGTCGTGCAGCAACCGCTCATGGGCACGCTTGGCGTCTGTCACGTCACGCATCAGTCCGACACAGCGCAGCGAGCGTTGGTCGGCACTGGGGACGCTTGCCGCCTCCAGTTCGAACCAACGATAGCTCTTATCTGAATGGCGCATCCTAAAGTCGGTGCGAATGCGCGCGCCCGCGCGTTCCTGGATGGACCATAGGATCAACCGAAATCGTTCTCGGTCGGTCGGGTGCAAGTGCTTGATGAAGACGTCGACTTTCGCGCACAACTCGCCGGCGCGCAGCCCGAGCGATGACTCGACCAAAGGACCCACTTTGATCTCATCGCGCCGCACATTCCACTCCCAAACGGCCGACCCCGCCCCGTCCAGTGCCAGCGCACGAAGCTGAAGCTCGTTGGGCGCGGCCCCATAAAGTGGCTCCATAGAGCGGAAAGC
>JAUVPN010000149.1 GCA_030598645.1 Hyphomicrobium sp.
CGAAGGAGACCGCATCATATGACCGCACGAGACGAGGGCGCCGGTTCGGGCGAGCGCCCCACATCCGAGCTGTATGAAAATGTCACTTGTCCGTTTTGCGGGATTTTGTGCGACGATCTAGAGATTAGCCGCACTGGAAGCACTCTAAAGGTGCTCAAGAACGGCTGCGAGCGGGCACATGGCGGCTTTGAGCGGACCCTTCCTCCAGCCAAACCTATGGTTAAGGGTCAGGCCGTCGAGTTGCCCCAAGCGATAGAGGCCGCCGCCACACTAATCAAGAAGGCCCAACTCCCGCTGTATGGCGGCGTTGCTACTGACGTAGATGGCGTGCGCGCGGCTTTGTCTATCGCCGACCGCACCGGTGGCGTCATTGATCATGCTCTGAGCGAAGGGCAGTTTCGCAATCTTAAGGTCCTGCAATCCACCGGCTGGATCATGTCCACACTGACGGAAGCGCGCAACCGGGCAGATCTGTTCGTGATTGTGGGTACGGACGTGCATAAGTTACATGGTCGCTTTTTCGAGCGCATCGTGTGTACGCCTGAGTCCATGTTTGGGGACAAGCCTTCCAAACGTACGGTGGTCTTCATCGGTGAAGGGCTTGACACCTCGGCCGCCAAAGGTCCGCGCATCGACGAAGTCATTACCCTTCCCTGCAAGTTAGACAAGGTCGGAGATGTGCTGGCAGCACTTCGCGCGCGACTCCGCGGCACCGATCTTAAGGCTTTGGAGACGACAAACGAAGCAGCAAGCTCGACATCCGATCCCCAGCGGCCCGGGTTTCTTTCGGCCTTGCGCCCGTCAAAACGTGCGGCTGAGACAACCTCCTCAGCCGGCCCTCAAGCGATCGACGGCGTATCACTTGCCGACATTGATGCACTCGCCGAGCGCTGCAAGAATGCGCGCTATGGTGTGATGGTGTGGGCACCGCCAGGACTGAATTTCCCCAACGCCGATCTAACAGTCCAGCAGGTTTCCGATGTCGTAAAAGAACTTAATCTTACCACGCGCTTCGCAGGCTTGTCGCTTGGCGGCAACGACGGCGTGGTCTCCGGAGCAGCGGTCGGCGGCTGGCAAACCGGGTATCCATTGCGCCTTAGCTATGCAAGCGGGAAACCTGATTACGACATCTACCGGTATTCAATCGGCCGGATGCTAGCGGAGAAAGAAGGTGATGTGCTGGTTTGGGTCGCAACAATCTCAGCCGAAATAGTGCCTCCAGAAACGAGCCTTCCTACAATCGTCTTAGGCACGCCAGGCCTCAAGCTTAAGAGTATACCCGACGTATTCATCCCCGTCGGCACACCTGGTGTGGATCACGCCGGGATATTGGTTCGTTGCGACAATGTCGTTTCTCTACCACTCACGAATTTGAAACGGGCACCACTGCCTCGAGCGGCCGACGTGCTCGCCGCCGTGGAAGCAGCCCTGTAAACGCGAGCACGATACGATGCTGATCAAGCTTTCCGGCGGAAAGGTCTACGACCCTGCCAACTCAGTGAACGGCGAAGTGCGCGACGTCTATGTCAGTGACGGGAAAATTGTCGCCTCTGATTCCAGCGCTCGCGTCGACAAAGAATACGATCTCAAAGGCCGAATAGTGATGGCGGGCGCCATCGATCCGCACACTCATATTGGTGGCGGCAAGGTCACGATCGCGCGCACGCTTATGCCGGAAGACCATCAAAAAGATCAGGTGGCGCACACCGAATTGACCCGCGCTGGTACGGGGCATGCCCTGCCCTCAACCATGATCACCGGGTATCGCTATGCGGAGATGGGCTACACCGCCGGCTTTGAGCCAGCGGTGCTGCCCGCCAACGCGCGCCAAGCCCACATGGAACTCGGCGACACGCCCATGATCGACAAGGGCGGCTTTGTTATGCTTGGCAGTGACGATTTCATGCTGCGTATGATTTCGAAGAAGAAAGACTTTGAGCTAATCAAGGATTACATCGCCTGGACCATGCACGCGGCCCAAGCGATCGCTGTCAAGATCGTCAATCCGGGCGGCATCAGCGCATTCAAGTTCAATCAGCGCAAACTCGATCTCGACGAACGCCACCCATTCTATGACCTCACACCGCGCGATATCGTCGTCACATTGGCCCGAGGGCTCACGGAGTTGGGCGTCACGCATCCTGTGCATGTGCACGGCTGCAACCTCGGCATTCCCGGAAACGTCGAATCGACGCTGGCCACCATACGCGCTGCAGACGGCCTGCCATTGCATCTAACGCATATCCAATTCCATAGCTACGACATCGAGGGTGATCGACACTTCTCCTCCGGTGCAGCGCGCATTGCAGAGCTGGTCAACAAGAACCCCAATGTGTCGATAGACGTTGGGCAGGTTTTATTTGGTCAGACCTGCACTGCATCCGGCGATAGCATGCGTCTCTACGCCGGCGCGAAGAACGCGGACCCAAAGCGTTGGGTCGTCATGGACATCGAGTGCGACGCTGGCTGTGGGGTCGTACCCTTCCGTTATCGCGACAAGAGTTTCGTTCACTCTCTGCAGTGGGCCATTGGCCTCGAAACCTTCCTATTATGCGAGGACCCATGGCGAATTTTCCTCACCACCGACCATCCTAACGGCGCGCCCTTTTTCTGTTACCCGCACCTCATCAAGCTACTCATGGACCGCGGCTTCCGCCAAGACATGATGCTAAAGGTCAATCCGGACGCCCTAAAATATAGCTCGCTGCCGTCGTTAAACCGCGAATACTCGCTTTATGAGATCGCTATTCTCACGCGTGCGGGCCCGGCACGCAGTCTTGGCCTCCAGGACCGCGGGCATTTGGGTCCGGGTGCAAGCGCCGACATTACCGTTTATTTCGACAAGCCCGATAGGGAGGCGATGTTCACCACACCTGAACTGGTCTTCAAAAGCGGAGAGCTGATTGTTCGCGATGGCAAGGTCATAAAAGTCGTCCAGGGTGCAACCCACGTTGCGCGCCCGGAATACGACAAGGCAATCGAGAAGCCACTAAAAGATTACTTCGATCGATATCACACCATGCGTATGGAGAACTTTAGACTGAGCGACGACGAGATCATTGAGGGCGGGCGCGGTGAAATCGTCGTGCAACCGACCAAGGCCAGGACACAATGACGGCGAGCGGTATTACCATCGACGACACGTTCGCCGAGGCCTTCGGCATGAGTGCCACGGGCGTCATCATCACGGCAGACTCGCCTAGATGGGCGCGCCAGGCTGCTGTCACCATGAGCGGGTTTGGGACCTCCGTTATTGGCTGCGGCGCGGAGGTCGGGATCGACCGGGAGCTTCAACCCGATGATACGCCGGACGGCCGCCCCGGCGTACGGGTTCTGATGTTCGGCTTCTCGCCCGATGCACTGATCCCGCAACTCAAGAACCGCGTCGGACAGTGTGTCCTAACAAGCCCTGGCTCCGCCTGTTATGCGGGTGTGGAATCCGAAACGCGGATCGGCCTTGGCGCTGGACCGCGCTTTTTTGGTGACGGCTATCAGACAGCAAAACGACTCGGCAACAAGCGCTATTGGCGGGTGCCCGTAATGGACGGGGAGTTCGTCATTGAGGAGACGACGGGCGTGGTGACCGACGCCGTGGGCGGTGGCAACGTTTTGCTCCTAGGCAAGGACCGTGAGGGTCTACTCGAGACCGCAGAGAAAGCCGTGGCCACAATCGGCAACGTTCCCGACGTCATAACACCCTTTCCTGGTGGCATCGTGCGCTCCGGTTCAAAGGTGGGCTCCAAGTACGACGGCATGGTCGCCTCAACCAATGATGCCTTCTGCCCAACCCTGCGAGGCGCAGCCAAAAGCGAGGTCGCGCCCGACACGGTCGCCGTGCTCGAGATCGTCATTGATGGGCTTACTTCTCAGGCTGTTGCGACCGCCATGAAGGCCGGCATCGACACAATCCTAAAAGACGGAGAGGGTAAGGGCGTTACCCGCATCAGCGCGGGCAACTATGGGGGCAAGCTTGGCCAGCACCACTATCATCTGCGGGAGTTGCTGCCATGAGCGGTCTCACGTTTCGTCTGAGCACGTATCCTGATGAGCGCCTCGACCTATCACCGCTCACGCCGAGCCGGCTGGCTACGACCCCGCTGGCCGAGATGCTGCGCATCGTCGTCGGCACGACCAAACGCCAACTCAAAGTCGGCGATCTCTTTGCGGTCTCCGGCCAACCTGGCGACACCGTGATCATACAAGGTGGATCGGAACATCTGGACTTTGTCGGCGCCGGACTCGATCGCGGAACACTAATCCTCGACGGCGATGCTGGCGCCTACGCAGGCCGCAAGATGACCGGCGGCGAACTGCATCTGCGCGGACACGCGGGTGCTTGGCTCGGATCCGGACTGTCTGGTGGGCTCCTGACCGTGAAGGGATCAGCCGGAGATCATGTTGGCAGCACCTGTCCCGGCGACAGGTTCGGCATGACGGGCGGCATTGTCGTCGTGGAGGGCAACATCGGCGCCCGCGTCGGCGAAAAGATGCGACGCGGCACGATCATCGCGCGCGGGACCGCCGGCACCAATGCAGGCTCGCGTATGGTGGGTGGCACTATTTGGGCTGAGCGGGGCTTCGGGACGGCACCAGGTACGCTACTGCGGCGCGGGACACTCATCGGCGCTAAAGTAGAGGAGATGCTGCCCACATTTGCGGACAGCGGAAGCCATGAACTCGTGATTTTGCGGGTGTTTTCTCGCTTCCTATCCGACACTCTGGGACCTCTCGCCCCGCACGCGCTTTCCGGGCGCGCCCACAAATTTGCGGGCGATCTGGCAACGATCGGCAAGGGCGAGATCCTTATCGTCTCCTGACCCAGACAAATAGCCTCTAGAGATCTAAAATCTCGCGAATTCCGTAATAACTATGCTTTCGGAACCGCATGCCACATACTGGTGGTTTGGATTTCTCAAGCGAGTTTAAATCTACGAGGTCAAATTTGCGCAGCTGAGTGCTCCAACCCCGAGGAGAAGCAAATGATTACGATAGTGATTTCCGCATGCTTATTTGCAGATCCGAACGTATGCAGGGATCACCGGGTACCTTTGATGCGCAACATCGATCCTAGCCGTTGCGTCGAAAGTGCGCTTCCTCACTTCGCCAACTGGTCGGCCAATAACCCTGGTTGGAAGATAAAGCGGTGGCGTTGCACCACGGCCAGCGTCGAAGAGCTCTAAACCGGTCACTCGTGGATCGGGAGAATTAAGCCGCTGATCTCCAGCACGAACTTTTGCCGTATAGCGCGACCGAAATCTTTGTAACCGTTGGCCGGTAATACAAAGGAGCCCGGCCCTCCCTTAACATTTTCTCGATACCAATCTTCCAACGTCGACGCCCTTCGTTTCTGCGGCAGATAAGACTCGACAGGCGTGTATGTTTGCTCGTTGGCATTCTCCAGAATGGGAAGACCATTAACGGTTACGCCCCATTTCACTAATTCGTCGCGCACGAGGTTGATTGGTTCCTTTGAATTGCAGTTGTCCTGACCGTCCCCCGACACATCAAGGACTATTTTTGCGGCAGGAGCGGGAACCCGCGGCACGATTTTATCGGATACGGTGCGCATCATGCGCGTCATGCAGGTAAACTCACCGTCCTGACGCGGAAGTTTGCGCACACGGGCCGCAGTTGCCCGCGCTTCTGCGGCATTCGTAATCCGGGTCCATGGCAGGGTTACCTTAGGGCGGTCTGCCCAAGTCACCATGGAAAATAAGATCCCGCCCTTTGCACCCCCAATGATGCCGTCAATCACGGCCGGGTCTTCAAGCGCTTGGGCGATGCCTTCCATTTGCAGCCGGTAGCGCTTTTCGTCGACCGAATTCGAGACGTCGACTGCAACGATGAGCGCGGTATCAACCGCCTCCCCGTTTTGAGCCACTGCAAAGCTTGTGGCAAGGAGCCCCACGAGGATGGTTATAGCGGCTACGGCCGGTGTGTTGCACAACCACGCGCGCCACGCCTGTGCTTTGCCGCTTTGCAACATGCCCTCCATGACTCTTATCGGTTTATGGTTACGCCTCTTGCAGAAGACTACCGCAAGAAGTGTGGCCGAGACCACCGGAACCAAAGTCCGGGGACACGGCGCCTTATCGGCACTACCATTGTATTGCCGGTTAAAGCCCGAATGGATACGTGTCGGGAAGCCCCTCTAGATCCCCAGTCGCGAATGGCGTCACCGCCCGCGTCTCATCAAACCAAATGTACTCGTCAAACTGGCGCGGCAAAACAGCCTGGAAGTAGTGGCTAGCGAGTTCGGTCTCAGGGCGGTAAATCACACCAATTGCGCGCTCAAGTCGTGGCGTCTCCAGCTGCTCACGTAGTCTATGCGTCAGGTTGGCGCCCAGCGGCAGCATAAAGTGGCGATCGCCAGTTTCCTGCGAAACGGAATGACACTGGTACTCATAGCTTTTGGTCATCGCCGGTTGCACAAATTTTACCTCCATGGGCTCGTCCCAGCCAGAGGCGGCTGCGACTGTTCCGCTGTTTGTTCCGAAACCTATGAGGTAGGCGCGATCGCCAAACTCACGGCGGCACAACTCACCCAGATTGAACTCACCGCGGATCGACATCTCCGTGGCGGCCGCGTCACCGACATGCGAATTATGCGCCCAGACGATCGCCTTGCTGTTTGGCCCGTGGAAATTGAGGAGCATGTTGAGCGTTTCGAACATATGCGTGTCACGCAAGTTCCATGACTCGCGCGACCCGTAGTACATAATGCGATAGTAGCGCTCAGCATTGGCGATCAGCCG
>JAUVPN010000205.1 GCA_030598645.1 Hyphomicrobium sp.
CCGTCAAATCTCCGCCATTGTCGTGGCCTAAATGCACAATCCACAATCTTATCCGGTTTATGTCGCGTCGAAAGGGAACCAGCGTTGCAGTTGGTTGGATTGGATATAGACGCGAAGGATTTTGCTGGGTAGAGGATTCCATGAATGGTACCGGTAATTGAGGAGTCGAGGCCGCAGGGTAAGTACGCCGGCCGCCGGAAAACAGCGGGTATTCAACGGGGGAACGTCGCCGTGACGACCTTTGAAACTGCTGCGGCTTGGCGCAAAGGAAAGCCGATCGCACTTGCACTATGTGCAGGTCTGATGACTTTCGGACTCGCCGGCTGCGAAACGGGCGCAACACTCTTTGGATCATCGAGTGAGACGCCAACAGCTGCCGTGGCTAACCAGCCTCCGGCCAGCAACCAGCCTGCAAAGATAGCTATTGCGCCCGTCATCGGACCACCGAAGAGCGTGTCGGCTGCTCTTCAGACGCAGCTCAGTGCTGCGCTGGAGAAGCGCAACATCCGGGTCGCCAAGACCCCGCAGGATAAGGCTCCGTACACTCTCAGAGGCTACGTAGTCTCCGCCAAAGAAAAGAGTGGCGCAAAGACACGCGTCTCCTACATCTGGGACGTGACAGATTCCACGGGCAAAGGCGTACACCGCTTCACCGGAGAGGAAGTCGCAACATCGGGCAAGAGCGCTGATCCCTGGGCCGCGATAACTCCAAAAGTCTTGGAGACGATTTCGGCCAAGACGGTCGGGTCAGTAACCGCCTGGCTTCCCACGCAAGCGGCTGCTCCGGCTGTTGCGAGCGCTGCTCCGCTGGTGAAGACCGCCTCGGCAAAGCGCAGCACGGCAGCGGCCTTGCCACCACCAACATCCGGCCCAGTAACTGGCAGCATAAACCGGACAGGTTCGCTCAGTACTGTTGTCCCCAGTATAGCAGGTGCACCCGGCGATGGAGGCAAGTCGTTACGATCCGCGCTACAGCGCGAGCTGCAACGCAGCGGTGTGAAGCTGGCCGCGGCGTCCTCGGCACAGACCTATACTGTCCAAGGCCGCGTCAAGATGGGGCCAGGCAAGAACGGTAAACAACCGATCACGATCGATTGGGATGTTAAAGACCCGAGCGGCAAGAAGCTCGGCACCGTCTCGCAGAAAAACGAAGTGCCGCAGGGATCGCTGGATGGTGCCTGGGGCAAGACCGCCGATGCCGCTGCAGCAGCCGCTGCCCAAGGCATCCTGAAGCTGTTGCCGAAGTCCAAAACAGCTAGCGTTAATTGAGCGAGCACCTAGCTTAAGTACGCTTTTTCATCAATTCAAATGAACCCCGGGCCCCCGCAGTTTACAGACGGGGGCCCGCTTGTTAGAAGCCCGGTGCGATCCGTCGTGGAGGCGAATATGCCTTTTGATGCCCGTGACGGTGACGGCCGTGGTCGGCTAGCCATGAAACTCGTGGCCGGCAACAGCAACCGCCCGCTCGCCGACGCCATCTGCGCTTACCTACAGCTACCGGCCACCAAAGGGCAGGTGAAGCGTTTCGCGGATATGGAAATCTTCGTCGAGATTCAGGAGAACGTCCGCGGCCAAGACGTTTTCGCGCTTCAATCGACGTCCTTTCCGGCAAACGATAACCTAATGGAGCTGTTGATCCTCATCGACGCGTTGAAACGCGCTTCGGCGGGCCGCGTTACAGCAGTGATCCCCTATTACGGCTACGCGCGCCAGGATCGCAAGCCAGGTCCACGCACGCCTATTTCAGCCAAGCTTGTTGCGAATTTGATCGAACGCGCCGGGGCTGATCGTGTGCTCACCCTCGATCTGCACGCCGGTCAGATTCAGGGGTTTTTCGACATTCCGACGGATAACCTATTCGCTGCCCCGGTCATGGTCCGCGACATTCAAGAGCACCACAAAGGCAACAACCTGATGGTTGTCTCTCCAGACGTCGGCGGCGTGGTGCGCGCACGTGCACTTGCCAAGCGGATCGAAGCTCCGATTGCCATCTGCGACAAGAGGCGCGACCGACCTGGCGAGTCGGAGGTGATGCACGTCATCGGCAACGTGAAGGGCAAGCGCTGCATCCTAATCGACGATATTGTTGATTCCGGCGGAACGCTGGTGAACGCTGCTGACGCACTCCTTCAGCATGGCGCAGTAGAAGTTATGGCCTATATCACGCACGGCGTGCTTTCTGGAGGCGCGGTGAACCGGGTCCAGAACTCGCGTCTACAGTCTCTGGTGATCACCGATTCTATTTTGCCCACCGCCGCAATTAAGGCGGCCAAGAACATCCGGGTTCTTTCGATCGCACCCCTCATTGGCGAAGCGATCCTGCGCACCGCGCGTGAGGAAAGCGTCTCTAGCTTGTTCTACTGAGCGCTCCCACCAATTTGGTTTAGCCGCAAGGAGCCGAACAGGTGCTCACTCGGGGCTGACTGCGGGACTTCATACTTCTTCAAAGACGTTGAACGAGACAGAGCGTCAGGACGCGTCGTTGGGTGCCGCTGATCTCGCACAAATTTTGCAGCGGCCGCGCAGCTCCAGCGTCATCTGACGGACGTCAAACTTGGCCTTTTTTGCCAATGCGCCCAACGAATTCACTGCGTCCGTATCGTTGAATTCGGTGACCGCGCTGCACTCGTCACAAATAGCAAATATGGCCACGCCCCGGTGGTAAGGGTGGGCACAGGCTACGAATGCATTTACTGACTCCAGACGATGCGCCTGCCCCTCCGCGATAAGCCGATCAAGCGACCGGTAGACCGTCTGAGGGGCCAAAACCGCCTTATCGCGCAGTTGATCAATCAGCTCGTAGGCGCTGACTGGCTGGCCTAGGCTGCGCAACGCCTCGATGATTAGACTGTCCTGTTCCCGCGCCGGGCGGCGCTTTTCAGTCTTATGGGCCATGATGTGAGGACTCTTTGCCTGCACGGGGCAATCTGGCAGAGTTTCAATCCTACAACAACGCCCCACAATCAGGGAGTTAAGGTCGAGACGGCGCGAATATGTGGCCGATTGCCAAGCCCCCCATCGGCCGCTATAACCCGGCATCTCAAGCAACAGGCATGAGACGCCGCCTGGCACCCTTGGAGGCCGCGCGGGAATTGTGGGCCGCATTGGCCCTTTTTTGTTGGAGAATTATTGCCATGGCTCAGACTGAGCTCAAAGCCACGGCGCGCCCGCGTGCAGGCAAGGGGGCCGCACGCCAAGCCCGCCGCGAGGGAAAAGTGCCCGCCGTAATTTACGGCGATAGTCAGCCACCCGAGACAATCGCACTTGATTATAGGGAACTATGGAAGCAGGTGCTGAAGGGCAAATTTACGTCGACGGTTTTCGAGATCGACGTTGAAGGTAAGAAGAACCGTGTTATTCCGCGCGACTTGCAGGTCGATCCCGTCAAGGATAAACCGATCCACGTCGACTTCCTGCGTGTCGGCAAACAGGGCCTAATCCGCGTCCAAGTGCCGGTGCGTTTCGTCAACGAGGGACAGTCTCCAGGCCTAAAACGTGGTGGTGTGCTCAATATCGTGCGCCACGACATCGAGGTCACCTGCCCTTACGACAAGATCCCAGCCCACTTCGAGGTTGACCTTCAAGGGCTCGAGATCGGCCGTTCCATCCACATCTCAGCAGTAAGTTTGCCGGAAGGCGTGACGCCGGCTATCAAGGACCGCGACTTTACGATTGCCACGATCGCCGGTCGGGTAAAGCAAGAGGAAGAAGCGGTCGCGGCGGCACCGGAAGCAGGTGCAGCAACAGCTGGCGAGGAACCCGCCAAGGCTGCTGGAGACGCGAAGGGTGCGGGCGGAGACACCAAAGCAGCCGATGCCAAAGGCGGCGACGAGAAAAAGAAGTAAGACGGATTTGGCGCGACGCGGCCAGTGAGATCGTGCCACCCCTCAAGTCTTCCTTTTTAAGGCCGGGCCCATGAAGCTTTTCGTTGGACTGGGAAACCCCGGCACCAAGTACGCTGGCCATCGTCATAACGTTGGCTTCATGGCAGTTGAGCGCATTGGGGAGCGCCTCGATTTGGGAGCGTGGCGTCGCCGGTTCCAGGGCCACACCGCAGAGGGCAATCTCGATGGTGAGCGTGTTCTCCTGCTAAAGCCCAATACTTACATGAACGACAGCGGGCGCGCGGTCGGAGAAGCCCACCGCTTTTTCAAGATCCCTGTCGGTGACATCTACGTGTTTCACGATGAGATTGATCTAGCGCCCGGCAAACTGAAAGTAAAAACCGGTGGCGGTAATGCTGGTCACAACGGCCTGCGCTCGATCACCGCACACATCGGCAACGACTACAAGCGCGTGCGCATCGGTGTCGGCCACCCTGGTGTTAAGGAGGCGGTGCCACACTACGTTCTGCATGACTTTGCGAAAACGGAACGCGAGTGGCTTGACCCGCTACTTGACGCCATCGCCGATTCCTTCCGCTATCTTGCGTGCGGCAAGAGCGATCGCTTCTTATCACACGTCGCCCGCCTGATACGAGAGCAAGAGGCGCCAGACAGCACTAACGCACCCTCAGAGGAGCCAAGTGCAGAGCCGCGCGCTGCGAGATCTGCGACCAAGCTGCCACAGCACGGAGAAGGCGACGGGTCGCTGGCTAGCACCTTAAAAAAGTGGCTCACGGGAAGCGCTGGCAAAGAGTGATACTTGCCCGATCTTTGTCGCGACTGACTTTCAATGGTTTATGTTTGCCGTCGAGAACACATCGACGCTAATGCGGAGGCCGTTAGTCTTTGGCCAAGGAGACAAACATGTCCGGACAAACGGCGATCATTGTTGGTGCGACCGGCGCCATCGGGCGCAAACTTACTCCACTCATTGCAGCGTCAGAGCGCTACGCGAAGCTTATTATCCTGCATCGACGGCCGACACAGTTTTCCAACCTCGACAAGATCGACGAGCGCGTATTCGACTTTCTAAATTTTTCTGCACTGCCGATCGATGAGCCGGTTCAAGACGTCTTTTGCTGCGTTGGAACAACGCAAAAGAAAGCTGGCTCGCTTGAAGCCTTTCAGCACGTCGATCGCGACATCCCCATTGGACTTGCGAAGTGGGCCGCCGCCCATCAAGCGCAAACATTTGTCACGATCAGCGCCATTGGTGCGAGCGCAAGTTCTCCTAGTCCCTACATGCGCACAAAGGGCGAAATGGAAGATGGCGTTAC
>JAUVPN010000189.1 GCA_030598645.1 Hyphomicrobium sp.
ATCTGCCGGCGTTCCAGTTCCGCATTCGGCAAAAGGAAGCCGTCGGTCGTGATTTGCTCGACGCGAGGATGATCTGGCCACCGGGCCAAGAGCGCCTTCAACACGCGTGCTGTCGTACTCTTGCCGACGGCGACGGATCCGCCAACGCCAAGGATGAATGGGACCTTACCGTCAGCGCGACTGAGGAATTTTGAGGTGACAGCATGCAATTGCTGTGAGGCGGCCACATAGAGATTGAGAAGGCGCGACATCGGCAGGTAGATCTCTTCGACCTCCGCAACCGAAAGTTCTTCGATAATCCCCGAGAGTTGCTCGAGCTCGCTTTCGAGCAACGTCATCGGCGTGTCCGCGCGCAACCGCGCCCATTCCTCGCGATCAAACATGCGATAGGGGGAAAACTGTAAATTGGCAGGATAGGCCATGACGCTCGAAATCGCTCCGGGCAACAGCGCCGGCATCTTAGTTCTCTTACCGCTGCGTGCGGCCCGCCTTTTCTTCCAGCCCCGACGTGCCACCACGCCGCTCTAGAACGCGAAGCACATCGTCAAATGATACACTGCGGCTCTCCAAGAGGACCAGGAGATGATAGAGTAAGTCGGCAGCCTCTTCCTTGAGCTTCTCCTCGGTCTCTCCAGCCCCTGCGATGACCGTCTCGATGGCTTCTTCACCGAGCTTCTTGGCACAACCAATCGGACCAGCGTCGAGAAGTTGCCGAGTGTAGGAGGCTCCGGTGACGGCGGCGGAACGACGCGCACGGATGGTCGCGGCGAGGCGCTGTAAGACATCATTGCTCATGGCGTGTCTTCAGGGCTGCATGAAGGTGATGCTGCGCCCGGCTCATGCAGCAAAAGCACCGCCGCGTCAAGCACTTGCGCCCATGGTCACGCGCTGGAGCTCGTGGCTAGCCGCATCCGAATGTAGTCGAGCTGGTCAAAATTACCGTACTTAATGACGAGATTGCCGCTCTCGCCCGAACCGCGCTTGATCTCAACCTTCAATCCGAGAACCGCCGAAAGCTCGTTCTCGAAGGCTCGCGTATCGGCGTCCTTCTCGCGCACCCGACGCGACGAGCCATTGCTATGGCCAACCTCTTCGCCCCCCTGCGCGAGAGCTTCGACCTCGCGCACATTGAGGTCGTGCTCGATGATGTGCTGCGCCATCTTTTCAGCGTCATTACGTCCGATTAGCGCCCGCGCATGACCGGCGGTTAGCTTGCCACTCTCGACCATGGCCTGCACACTCTCCGGCAGCTTTAGGAGCCGCAGTGTATTGGCAACATGACTGCGACTTTTGCCGATAATTTCGGAGAGCTGTTCCTGGCTGTAGTCGAAACGCTCGACCAGCTCGCGATAACCTGCCGCCTCTTCGATAGCGTTGAGGTCAGCTCGCTGCACATTCTCGATGATTGCAAGCTCGAGAACTTCTTTATCGTTGAGGTCCCGCGCAATGACGGGGACCGTATGCAATCCTGCCTTCTGCGCTGCGCGCCAGCGTCGCTCGCCAGCAACAATCTCGTAGCCGTCCGCAACCGACCGCACGATGATCGGCTGCACCAATCCCTTGTTGCGGATGGAATCTGCAAGTTCGGTGAGCTCATCTTCGTGGAAGCTCTTGCGAGGATTAAGTTCCCCTGGCCTTAAATCCGCCGTGGGGATCAGGCGCTGCTCACCTTCGGGCGGCAGCATGGGACGGCCTGGTGTCGGCTCGCCGATCAACGAAGCCAATCCGCGTCCCAAACGGCTCCTCGGCAATGGTGCGTTCATTGCGTGTCGTGCCCCTTGTTCTGGTTAGGCTGCTTTGTGCTGACGCTCGCGTTCGATGATCTCGATCGCAAGTTTGATGTAAGCCTGGCTGCCGGCGCAGTCGTAATCGTAGAGAAGAATCGGTTTGCCGTGCGATGGCGCTTCCGCCACGCGCGTGTTGCGCGGAATGATTGTCTGGTAGACCTTTGCGCCGAAGAACCCGCGAACGTTTTCCGCCACCTCTCTCGAAAGCGACGTGCGTGCATCGTGCATGGTCAGCACAACACCCTGGATCTCGAGCGTGGGATTAAGCGTCGCCCGGATTTGGTCGATGGTGTCCTTCAGCTGAGAGATGCCTTCAAGCGCAAAGAATTCGCATTGCACTGGCACCAATACAGCATTTGCCGCAGTCATCGAGTTCAGCGTGAGGAGGTTGAGTGAAGGCGGACAGTCGATCAGCACATAATTAAAGGCCTCCTCGGGCGGAATAGTGCGCTGCTGGACCAGAAGCTCACTTAGCGCATCGCGCAACCGAAAAGCGCGGTTCTGATCCGGGCCCAGGGTAGTGTCGATGCCAACCAAGTCCGCGTTGGCAGGAACCGCGTACAAGCCGGGCACAGCGGTCGGCTGGCGCGACTCAATTAGTGTGGCCGACCCGGTCAGCACGTCGAACGATGTTTTCGAGCGCGAGTCCACATCGATACCTAGTCCCGTCGACGCATTGCCTTGGGGATCGAGGTCGAGCACCAGCACCCGCTCACCAATCGATGCCAGAGCGGTGCCGAGATTAATGGCCGTTGTCGTCTTACCAACGCCGCCCTTTTGATTGGCGATGGCAAGGGTCCGGAGCCCAGCGGCTCCCATCATCGCACCCGTCACCGATCAACCCTCCGCTTTGGCTCTCAATGCTCGAACCAAGATGATTTGGCCTTCCTTGTCCGTTTGACTTGGACACTGTTCAGTTAACAACTCCCACTCCTGATTTGCCGCATCGAGCTCCGCCTTTGCTTCGCGGCCTTTAAGAAAGAGGCCCACGGTGGATCCCGAAAAATAAGGTGCGACCAATTGAAGGAGCCGGGGCATCGGCGCGAGCCCCCGGGCAGTAATCGCGTCAACCTGTCCAACCATATATTGAGTCGCGGCTTTCTCGATTCTCTCCGGGTAGATGTCCACAGGCACCCCAGTTTGGCGCGCCACCTCGCCAAGGAATGCAGCCTTTCGCGTATCGCTCTCCACCAGGGCCACATGCGCTCCTTCCCTCTCCGCAAGAAGAATGGCAAGGACCAAACCTGGAAAACCTGCTCCAGAACCCAGATCTACCCACCGGTTGACACTGAGCGGCGCGAGGTCGAGGAGTTGGGCAGAGTCAGCGAAATGGCGCGACCAGGTTTGCTCCAGGGTGCCCGCCCCTACCAGATTGATCGTCTTCTGCCATTGCTTGAGCAGTCTCTCGTAGGTCTTGAACCGCGAGATCGTTTCACGTGAAACGCTAAACTGCCGAGCGAAGTCTTCCGCGCTGCCAATCGAAGACGCGCCGGGCCTCGCCATTAGGCTGAATCCCGAAAAGGTCGCGCCTTGAGCTGCGCCAAAAGCAGAAGAAGCGCTGCTGGCGTCATGCCGTCCATCCGCGCCGCTTGAGCGAGCGTGGTTGGTCGATAGCGTGCCAGCTTCTGCCGCAACTCAGTCGATAGCCCCGGCAGCCCCTCAAAATCCAACTCGGGCGGAATACGCAGGGCTTCGTCCTTGCGCAGCGCCTCCACATCGAGGTCCTGTCGACGAACATAGGAAGCATAGCGGGCATCAACTTCGATCTGAGCGGCGATCGTCGGCGAGACCTTTCCGACTTCAGGCCAAATGGCCGCCAGGTTGGCAAGCCTGACACTTGGCAGCGCCAACAAATCGAACGCACTGCGCCGGCGCCCGTCCTTTTTAACGTCCAGGCCGCACCGCTCGGCCTCAGTCGGCGTAAGCGTCAGCGACTGAAACATCTCCGTTGCCTCGCTTAGCGCGGCCGCTTTGGCTTCGAATGACTGTCGTCTCGTTTTGCTGACACAACCCAAGGCTATGCCTATAGGCGTTAGCCGCTGATCGGCATTGTCAGCACGAAGTCGCAGCCGGTATTCGGCGCGCGAGGTGAACATGCGATAGGGCTCGCTCACGCCGCGCGTCACGAGATCATCGATCATGACGCCCAAGTAGCTATCCGCCCGCGATAGCACAAAGGCCGTGTCCGAACCTCCAGCTGCTAGCCCGGCGTTGATCCCCGCCGCAAGTCCCTGGGCGCCGGCCTCCTCATACCCTGTCGTTCCATTGATCTGGCCTGCGAGATACAGCCCGGGTAGCTTCTTAACCTCTAAGGCGGGCGACAGCTCTCGCGGGTCGACGTAGTCATACTCAATGGCGTACCCAGGCCGCTTTATGATCGCCTTTTCCAGGCCCGGCATTGCACGCACGAAAGCCGCTTGCACATCCGCAGGGAGCGAAGTCGAGACCCCATTTGGATAGACGGTATCGTCGTCAATTCCCTCCGGCTCGAGAAACACCTGATGTGCGCTCCGGTCGGCGAAACGCACCACCTTGTCCTCGATTGACGGACAGTAGCGTGGACCCGCACTTTCGATTTGTCCCGAATAGATGGCAGAGCGGGTCAGATTGGCGCGGATGATCGCATGGGCCTTCGCCGTTGTTCGTGTGATCGAGCAGGAAATCTGAGGCGTGGTGATTTGTTTGGTCAAGAACGAGAACGGTACCGGCGGATCGTCGCCCGGTTGCGTCTCCAGCCCTTCCCACTCGATTGAGGAGGCTGCAAGTCGTGGCGGCGTCCCAGTTTTTAGGCGCCCCAGTTGCAGACCCAACGCATAAAGCCTCTCGGACAGCTTGAGCGCGGGGGCCTCCCCGGAGCGACCTGCCGAGATGGTCTGTTCACCGATGTGGATCAGGCCGTTGAGGAATGTGCCCGTAGTTAGAACCACAGCCCTAGCACCGAGGCACTGCCCATTGTCGGTCATAACACCTTCTACGCGCCGACCCACGACTATGAGGTCGTCGACCCCGCCCTCCACCACCTCAAGGCTGTCTATGCCACCGATCGCGACTTGCATCGCCTGGCGGTAAAGCCTTCGGTCGACCTGCGCGCGCGGCCCGTGAACCGCGGGCCCCTTTGAGCGGTTCAGCAGGCGAAATTGGATGCCAGCAGAATCAGCTACATGCCCCATCAGACCATCCAAAGCGTCGATCTCTCGAACCAGATGCCCTTTGCCGAGCCCTCCGATCGCCGGGTTACAGGACATCTCTCCCACCGTCGCTAAAGTATGCGTTACGAGCGCAGTCTTTGCTCCCATTCGCGCAGAGGCGGCTGCGGCCTCGCACCCAGCGTGCCCCCCACCCACAACGATTACGTCGAAGGTCTTATCGAGCATGTTTCGTCCTGATCTCCTCATGTGGACTGGCAAACTAGCGGTATTCGCTGCAGTCTCTCCGCGTCCCTGACCTACATCTTGCAGGGTGGCTAGAAGAAAGCGACGGCGCCGGCAAGCGGTCCTCATTGTGAACTAAGAACGGCAGAATGTTATTTTCACCCCTAACTGGCTAAGTCCTCAAGGCATAGCGGCGTTTCGTTTTGCATTCATCGGTAGTCGATCAAGGTCCGTCATGCCAAAGAACAAGGACGCCTCGTCCACCCTGCCTAAGACAACACATCGCATTTCTGGCCACCCGCCGTTGCCACCGCTGGATATCATTCAAGCGTTGCAAGGACTGTCGGTGACGAACTGGCAGGCTCAGAATGCGGCTGCCCTGCGCGCGTCGGCTCCCGAAGAACAATGCTGACTTAAATAGCGAGCGATGGGTTTCACGTGAAACAGTGAGGCCGCTACTTTCCGATGCAAAAGCGACCAAAAATTTGATCCAGCATATCCTCAACATCCACCCGGCCGGTGATACG
>JAUVPN010000235.1 GCA_030598645.1 Hyphomicrobium sp.
AAAGGTGTATAAATTACGTCAGCAGGCTCACTAGCCTTTCTATGGGCCGTTCCAATTTCAAACAAGGTCCGCATCACCCGACCGTCTCGAGTTAGGCGCCTCTGAGTCCGTTGAAGCCCTGCTCAACAGACAACCCACTGTGAAGCCAAATCTGACGTCCGCTTTTGGAGTCTAACCGGACGTTGATGGCACGCAGGCGGAAGTCCGCTAAGTGCCAGCAACGGACGTTCGGCTCTGGTTCCGGCTCAGCGGAGTCTCGGTTACAGTGTGGAGCCGGAAGCAAAGTCCTGAGGAGGAAGCGATGTTCTGTCTTCGAGGCCCTGTCGCCGCCTATTTAGTGGGCTAAGTCTGCATAAGGTCGTGGCCTGCGCCCGGTTGAGGTGCTTTGCCCTTTGATACTCGGTGAGTCTGATATTGTGCGATGATCCACCGCATCAGAGGCCGATCGCGCCAACGTTCACAGTCGGCGACAAGAGCTACCGTAAGCGGTAAGTCATGGAATGTGACCATTTCCTTTGGTCGCGAAAAAGGCGCTAGCAGGCTCGCGACGGTGATGTCTGCCCGGCTAAAGCGGTCTCCAGCAAGATAGGTGCGACCATCGGCAAGCATGCTGTCGAGCCAGGACATCTCGGATTCTAGCTTCGCGCGGCTCTCTAATGCCGCGTCTGGCGTAATGTCATACATCCGCATGATAAGCCTCCATGTCACTGGCCACATCATGTTGCCAATAACACGGTGTGAGCGTGACGCCTTGGAGAAAAATGCGGGTTTCGGCAGGTGGGGAGAGGAGGGGAGCATCTCAGCATATTGCAGGCGGCGCACATGAACACCAATGACGTTATCGGCGCGCTGTTCGATCTCCAGAGAGTCCGCCACAGTGAGTGTTCGATCACGATCCTGCGTTCTTTGATCGGCCCAATCGATGATGGCACCGCTTCCTTGAATGACCCTCTCGCCGTCCAAGACAATGGGCAGAGTGGTGGCCTTCGCGCCACAGCGCTTTGTCAGGACGATATGTAAGCCCGGCGGCCAACCGATCTCATCATAACGAATGCCGTGCCAGTCGAGGGCCCAGCGGGCTTTCTCGCAGAAGTGCGAAATCCCGAATGTAACGAGTTTTGGTCTAGCCTCAGTCATCTGATCCTCCCAGCGCTCAGCATGCTGTACCGGCATGCGAGGAAAGCTGGACATGGACGCGCAGCGGACCACAAGCTCCGCTATTTTCTCCCTTTTGCCCGGCCATACAAAGGTTTTTTGGAAAGGGTGCCTTGAAGCGATTACCAGCATGGCTGGAAACCCTAATTGTGCTTGCCACCCTGCAATAGGAATGTCCGCTTTGGGTCAAAAGCAGACATTCATAGCAACGGTTCAGGCGATCCACATTTATGAGTACATGGCTTAGTTCACCAGCCACTGAAGCGCAAAGTGAGCCGCAGCGAAGAGCGTGGCCCCGACTACGAAGCCGACCGATTCAGAGAAAAGCTTCTTAACGATTGTCATCGCCGCAATCATCAAAATCTTCTCCTTCTAGCTCTACATGGACGCATGGCATGCGCCGCCGTTGAGGTGATTGAAGCCGGTCGCGAGCGCTGTTCCCTATGGAACAGTTGAGGAGGCCCAAAGCAGACAGTTTCCCCGCGCACCGCCTCGCATCTTTGTCACATCCCCCTTGCTGTTATCTACGGCCCCGTGCCGTTTGCGCGCGTGCCCACTTACCGCATGTGAATGCGGGCAATGACGGGATGAGTTGTTCCCTAGGGAACAGGCGGGGTTCCGCATTCGTCCTACATCCCTCGCGTGAACACTCGATAGCAGCGACCGAACTGTCCTTAACGCGACGGAGGAACGAACGATGACGACGAAGATCATGAACACCGGCATCCTGTGTGGCGCGGTTCTGGCTACGGTTGTGGCTGGCGCGCTGACGAGCACCGCCGCTCAGGCCAGAGGCGGCAAGGACTTCTATTCGCCGAGCTATCAGTTCGGCCAGCAGTTGGATGCTACGAGGGCCGGCAAGGCAACGACTACTGCTCTTAATCAAGGCCTTCCCAATTACGTCTGCATCCGTAACGGGCGTTGCCCAAGTGACGGGCGGAACCCTGCGTCAGCACTGCTACTGATCGGGTGAAGAACCGAGCCTTCATGGGGCTGACAGCCATTGTACTTCGTCTTGCTGGCTAGGAGACAGGAAGGCCACAAGGCGCCAAAGCTCTCGCTCGCGCAGGGTCGTTCACAGCAAGGATTTGCAGGGAGAGGCGGTCATCATGTGTTTTGCAGCAACAAAGTCGAAATCGTTCGGCGGGTGGCGTGTTGCCGCGTCGCTAATGGTGCTGATCGGATGCTCTTTGATCCTGACGAACTCGACGGCAAGCGCCTTCGAAAAGTTGGAGCAGAGAACTAACTTGCAGGCAGTCTATTTTCGGCCCGTGACTTCAAGCGACCGCGTCGACGTTCAGCTCATCATATCCGCAGGTGAGGCCGATGCCAGTGGACCAGAAGGGATTGCGCACTTTGGGGAGCACCTGGCGTTATTTCAGAGCATCGGTGATCTACGAACGAGTCCCATCCACCACTTGTCGAATGGATACACCCGTTCAGATATGACGACGTACGTCGCGGCGGGCCGACCGGAGCATCTCGGCAAGCTATTAATACAGCTCGCGAAAGTTCTAAGAGCTCCGCAACAGTCTCAAGAGCTGATTCGTCGTGAGCGGAATGTGGTTCTGCGTGAATATGATCTGAGGGTCGTTGAGAACGTCGGCCGGCGCCTGTACGAGCGCCTCGGCAAAGTTCTTTACGAGGGACACCCACTTGGTCGGCTGGTCCTTGGCACGCCTCAAACGATTGCTCAGATGACACCCGAAAAAGCGCGCGACTTTCATCGCCGCTTTTACACCGCCTCGAATGCGACGCTCGTCGTCGTCGGAAATGCGCAACGCTCCGACCTAGTCCAGCTGGTAGAGGAAAGTTTCGGTGCGTATCCCGCTAGTAAGCGCACGCCCCGCATGTGGCGCATCAAAAGTCATTGGCCTGATGCGAAGCTCGTGATTTCCGAGCGTGATGACGTGGCCAAAAGACCGATGGTCATGGTGCGAGAACTGTTCGACGTTGGCGTATTCAAGCGGCGCGAGCTCGCCGTTGCGCTGCCCCTATTGCAAAGCATCTTGGGGTCTGCACGAGCTGGCGGTCTCGAAAATGATCTCGTCCACGACAACTATCTCGTGAGCGGGTTCGGTTTGAACCTTCGGCTCATCACCAAAGACACCGCGGAAGCAATGTTCTGGGCCTTTCCCGCTGCGAACATCGAACCGCGGCTTGTTGTCGACGCCTACCGCTCAGCCATCGAGCAGTTGGTCAGGGCCGGGATCCCCGAAGCAACCGTCGAACGCGTGCGCAAGCAAGCGCAGCGGCAGGCAGAGAGACTGCAGACCAACGAGGCAGCCCAGGCCCAGCGTGCCACTTATTGGATCTCGCACGATCTGGCACCACCGGATTTTGCAGCTGAGAACCGGCAAGCCGCGAATCTGTCGACAGCGAAGCTCAATCGCATTCTGGCGTCTTTACAGAATGCGAGACGCACCGTCGTCGGCTACGTCTCTCCTAAACATGAAGGAGCAAACTGATGAGGACACAATCCGCGACATTGTTTTGTTTGGCCTTCGCGATGTTCGCTGCGACAATTGCAAGTGCGCAAGCCGAGCAAAATGATGCGACGAGAGCCCTGAAGACGCCAAGCGGTTTGAGTTACGTGTATCGTCCAATATCGGACGCCAAGCGTGTCGCAATTATGATCACTTGGCCGACGAAATTATCCCTTGTGCCGAAGGGACAGGAGGGATTGCCCCATGTTGCCGGAAGATTGATGCTTCTCGGTGGGGCGAAGGGACGGAAGACCAGCGAATTGAAGTCCGAATTTGTTGATCTCGATTCGGAGTTCAAAGTTCAAGTTAAACCCGACTTTTTTAGCGTCATGTTGGCTGCGCCTATCGAGAATGGGGTGAAAGCAGCAAGTCTCGCGAACCGCGTTCTGCTGAAGCCAAACCTTGGCCAGGAGTGGTTGAACCGTATCAAGTCACAAGTTCTTCAGCAGGCGACGCAGCAGCGATCAAGCGTGCTTGGGAAATCGCTTCTAGTGGCCCGACAATACGCGATGGGTGACCACCCCTATGCGCGCGCGATGGCCCCGTTCTACGCAGACAGCGTCGTTACCTCTATCGATCATCGTGCGGTCGTCGACTGGCACCGGCATGCAATTGTCCGCCAAGGAATGAAGATTGTCGCTACGGGACAGGGCGATCCGAAGCAAATCGGTCAGACTATTGACCGTTTTCTGGAGGGTTTGCCGGGTGGGTCAGATACGGCGCAGGAAATCGACGCGTTACCTAATTTCCGTCTCGACGGAAAGACGATTGTGCTCGAAGATCCAAACGTAAAGAAATCGGTTATCATAATGTTCGGTGAGATCCCATTGGCGAAGACATTGGCCGACGCTCGTAGCAATCTCGCCGTGCGAATCCTGGGCGAAGGTCCGAACGCACGCCTTTTCAATAAACTGCGCACCGCGCTCGGGCTAAGCTATCGCGTTATGGCACGAACCATACAGTTGCAAGGTCGTAAGAAGTTCT
>JAUVPN010000271.1 GCA_030598645.1 Hyphomicrobium sp.
ACAAGAAGGGCGACCAGCGCGAGGATGAGCAAATGCCATGCGCTCAAACCCATTGACTAACGCTCCTCTGGTTCCTTGCCGCTTCTTGTAAGGTATCGCAGAAAGCGATGGTTCCCGCAAGTCGATCGCCTCAGTAGAATAAGCCTAACTCGTTACAATGTCTTCACTTTCTTGTCCGTCGGCAGGAAACACCAGAACCCGATCAAGGTCGATTGCAACGCGCACTTCCGCTCCGCGCACCCATCCGTCCATTTCGCGCACACGGACTTTGAGAGGTTTGTCGAAGCCTTCCACACCAATTTCCAAGCGAGCGACGTCGCCGAGGAACTTAACGTCCAGCACACGGCCCGCAAGCCCACTCCCGTTGCGCGCCAGAGTGATCCCGCGCTCGCGAATGCAAACGATGGCATTTACTCCATCTCTAAAGTCGGGCATCTGCAGCTCACCGATCGGGCATTCAATTTGCCCATTATTAACGGGATAGGTAATCTCATTAATTTCGGAGAAGAGACGCGCAATGAAGAGGTCGGCAGGGTTGTGGTAAAGATCCTCAGCGCTGCCTGCCTGCACGAGCCTTCCTTCGCGCATTACCGCGATGCGGTCGCCAATGCGCATGGCCTCTTCGGGGTGGTGGGTAACGATGAGGGAGGTCGCGCGCGTCTCACGCAAAATACCCAGCGTCTCCTCTTGCATTGCCTCGCGCAATTGAACATCAAGGCCTGAAAATGGTTCGTCCATGAGCATGACAGCCGGGCGCGGAACGAGGGCACGCGCAAGCGCTACTCGTTGCTGCTGACCTCCCGACAGAATATGCGGATAATCGTCTGCCAAATCCTTGAGACCAACGCGCTGCAGGGCGACCAGCGCCTCCTGCTGTGCTTCCCGTCGAGGCAAACCCTTTAGTCCGAATGCAACGTTGCGCAGAATGGTGAGGTGAGGGAACAATGCGAAGTCCTGAAACATAAGGCCAATCCCCCGGTCTTCCGGCGAAACAAAACGGTCAGGGCCAGCGACTTCGCGATCATTAATCAGGACGCGACCGCCTGAGGGCTTTTCAATGCCAGATGCCACGCGCAGCAACGTGGTCTTACCGCTGCCTGATGGGCCAAGTAGACAGACAACTTCGCCTGGTGCGATGTCGAGACTGAACCCGGCCAACGCATCAGTCTCACCATACCGGCGCTCCACATTGTCGAAGGTGAGCCGTGCAGCAAAGGTGGCCGCCGCACGCCCCGTTGCAGGAGCAGCACTGGCAGAAGCCGACTTTGGCGTTGATGTCTTAGATGGCGAGGGTTTCAAATTAGCGGGTGCCTTTGAGTAGTGTCCTGTCCCCCGCTTCAGGGCTTATCGGGCTCCTCGTCATCCGACAAGAGCGCGACCGTCTCGTCGTCCGTCTCGGGCTCTTCCTCGTCGTCCTCGTCGGTAGCCTCCAACGGAACCTCGTCGGGCATCAGGGCCGCAACGTCAGTGGGTTCAGGCACCGCGAAATCAGGCGGCAGATTACCATCGAGTAGGCCGGAGGCCCGCAGCTCGCCAAGACCTGGCAAATCCTTAATGCTTTCAAGCCCGAAGTGGCTGAGGAAAGCGTCGGTTGTGCCGTAGGTTACGGGGCGACCGGGCGCTCGGCGACGGCCACGCAGACGGATCCAACCGGTCTCAAGTAGAATATCGAGCGTACCTGCTGACGTAGAAACGCCGCGAACCTGTTCGATCTCCGCTCGGGTCACTGGCTGATGGTAGGCAATGATGGAGAGCGTCTCGAGCGCGGCCTTGGAAAGACGCCGCTCTTCGACGGCATAGCGCTCCAACAAGTAAGCAAGATCCTCGGCCGTACGGAAATGCCACTTGCCCGCCACCTTCATAAGATGGACGCCCCGACCAGCATAGAACCCTTGTAGTTCCTCCAACAAAGCGGAGATATCCTCGTCTTCCGCCAAGTGGCTCTTGAGCTTGTTTTCATCGAGCGGCTCCGCCGCTGCGAAAAGCAGTGCTTCGAGGATTCTCAGTTTCTCGCGGTGATCTGCGAACGGAAGAGCTGCGACGTTGCCGGGCAGGCCGGTCGCCGCAGCCGGTCCAGCGGCTTCTCCGGCCTCGACCTTGCAAGCGTTCGGGTCCGGAGTCGGCGGCACCAATGTCAAACGGGGCGGCACCATATGTTTTTCTCTCGTCCTTTTCGTTGTCCGTGACGCTAAACCACGCGCTGCCACTCATCTTGAGAGTGGCGCGCACGCATATAGATAGGTGCAAAAGGCGCTTCCTGGCGGATCTCGATCTCACCCTCTCGTGCCATCTCGAGCGTGGCACCGAAAGAACTGGCAAGAACCGTCCGGCCGTCTTCAGCGGTCGTAACGAGGCGCTCGAAATAACGATCGAATTCGACCCAATCGGCGCCGATCGCGGCGTCCCCCATCAGGCGCTTCAGACGCTCGCGCGCATCCCTAATAGACCAAACGGGGCGCGCCTTTACCACGTGCCCCACCTTGATCGTGCGGCGGCGCTGATCGGCGTAGGCGTGCAACAGGTCATAAATTTTCGCCGAATAGGCCCTGTCGCGAATTGTTTTTGTGCCTTCGGGCATACCCCGTCCAAACACGTCGCGGCCGAGGCGCATGCGCGTCATGAGCTGAGCGGCCATTTTCCGCATCGCTTCTAGGCGCATCAAACGGAACGACAGGCGGCGGGCCATTTCCTCCGCGCCTATGGCCTCCGATTGCGCCTCCTCACGTGGCAGCAGTAATCGCGATTTGAGAAAGGCGAGCCATGCGGCCATCACCAAGTACTCACCCGCGAGCTCAAGCCGAAGTTTCTGAGCTTCAGCGATAAAAACAAGATATTGGTCCGCGAGCGCTACAACCGAGATCTTGGCAATGTCCACTTTCTGCGTTCGCGCGAGCGCCAACAACAGATCGAGTGGCCCCTCGTAGCCGGCCACGTCGACAACCAGCACCCCCTCCGAGTCAGCCGATGCATCCAGCATAGGCTCTTCCCATGCTGCAATTGCTACTTGCGAATCGCTATCCTGCTCTGCGTTCATGCCTTCGCCTTGATCGCTTGTAAGTCCATTTACAGGGATTGGTCTTACCGCTGCATGTGGTGCAGCTTACACTGATTCAGTGTTGTCTGCTGCTGCCGCAAGCACGCAGGCAAGATGGATCTCAGCTGCGGCAATATCGCATGGTTCATATACATTTAGCGAGCTGAGCGCGGCCTGAAATCTCCTATGGGCACGCCCCTGCAGCCTTGGCGATCCGGCGGCAGCCGAGCGCATTTCGCGAAGGTCTCCATTACAATGCAACACGATGTCCGAGCCAGCGGCAATAACTGACTCAGCGCGTTGTCGCATGCCGCCCGACAATGCGTTCATCGACAGGTCGTCACTCATTAAAAGCCCATCAAAGCCGATCTCTCCGCGGATGACATCGTCTATCAAAATGGCGGAGGCACTCGCGGGAGCGTCCGCGTCGATGGCGCTATAGATGATGTGGGCGGTCATAGCAGCGGGCAACGAATTCAAGGCCTTGAATGGTACAAAATCACTAGCAGCAAGCACTTCTCGACTTTCAGTGACGACTGGCAACGCCAAGTGGCTATCCTTGGTTGCTCGCCCGTGTCCGGGAATGTGCTTGATCACCGGAAGCACGCCACCGGCCAGGAAGCCTTGAGCTACTGAGCGTGCAAGCCGCACTCC
>JAUVPN010000186.1 GCA_030598645.1 Hyphomicrobium sp.
TCGGCAGTTACGAGAACATTGACAACCTTGTTGACCGGCACGACGACCTCATTGTCAACTGCAAGGTTGCGTGGTGCGGAAATATTTTCCGCCTCGAGTTCTTCGCGCGCTGCATCGTCCAACATGCGCGTTTCAAACGAAAAATCGCCAAGATCAGGATAACCGTGTGTCCAATACCAAGTATAGCCCGTGGCTTTGATGGTTAGATCGGCCTTCGGATAGCTGTACTGGAGATTTAGGAGCCGGAAGGAGGGGATCGATATAGCGACCAAGATGAGGATCGGAACAACGGTCCACGTAACCTCAAGAAGCGTATTGTGGGTGGTGCGCGACGGGTTTGGATTAGATCGCTCGTTGAAGCGGAACATCACGTAAAGCATCAGCAGGAGAACAAAGACGGCAATGGCTACGATTATGATGTTGGTGAAATCGTAGAAGGTTTGAATCTCAGCCGCGACCGGAGTCGCCGCACCTTGAAGACCCATCTGCCCTTGCGTCGGCTGCCCCATGCCTGCCCAGGCCGATGAGGTTGCGAAGAAGATCATCACCAGAGCTGCGGCCGGTGCCGAGCAAACAATCCGTCTCAACATTCATTCGCTCCTAGTGCTGCTCGACTCGTTGGCCGAGACCCTCCCCTTGAATAGCAGGCCGTTTGCCCCGGGGGGGGCCGGCGCGACGCGCAGTTTCCGCCTGTGCTGGGCAGGTTCCTGAGTTCGGTAATCGCCCCCACACAGCAGGACGCACGATCCCTGCTCAGTTAAAGAGCACAAGCGTCTTATCGCCCTCAAGTCAAGCCAAATGCGGCATTTCTACGCGCAGACGAAAAGACGGATTAGCTTCAGACCATGGTGCGGGGGTAAATGTTTAACTGATCCCAACTTTGGCCTGATTCAAGTAAGACCAGGAGGGATCGCGCGCACGTCCCACCTCGTATGCGCCTTGGTTCGTTCAATACTGAGCGGTTTCTGTCGGATATAGCCTGGGAGCACTACGTGCACAGCATGTTTCGGGCCCACAGCTCCTTTCGCCGGGGAGCGACCGGCCAGCCGCTCTTCGCTGAGGGATTTGCAGGCACGCTGTTTGCTACGGTTGCCTTCTTGCTTGCCGGCCTGTGTTTGCCTGTTTCCGCGCAAGAGGGAACCGTCAAAGCGCAGCACGGCGATTGGCAAATCGTCTGCAAGGATCCCCCGCCAGGCGCCAAAAACGAAGTATGTGCCCTGGTGCAAAGCGTGACTGCGGAAGACCGCAACAACCTCGGGCTGACGGTCTACTTTCAGAGATTCTCGAACGGCACACGCGTACTGCGTGTGTTTGCACCCTTAGGCGTGCTGCTCCCGCCCGGACTCGGCCTCAAGATTGATAATAAGGACGTAGGTCACGCGCCGTTTCTACGCTGCCATACGTTTGCATGCTATGCACAGGTCGTGGTCGAGGACCCGTTGATCGACAAGTTGAGAACCGGCAAAACGGCCGTTTTCATTATATTTCAGACAGAAGAAGCGGGTATCGGCATTCCGATCTCACTTGCGGGCTTCTCAGCTGCCCTGGCCGAACTTAATTAAAACGACGGCCCGAACAACGCCCCAACCTCACACTCCCTTGCAACCTTTGCCGGTTGGTCATTTTACGTCGAAACGCGTCTGGCGCTCATGCCACCTTGCGCTCACGCACCCGTCGCGTCGGCACCCGCTCCTCCCTAGTTTGTTCAGCATTGGTTTGTTCAGGGAATGTAATGTAGTCGTGCTCGTCTTTGGACGTCTCGGCGGTCGCTGGGCCAAAGCCGAATGGCGGCGCGACGAGCGGGCCCATCAGTCCCGTCATTTGTCCTGCCGTCTCGGAGTACTGCTCGTATGCGGTACGCCAGTAGCGCAGCTGCTCGTTGACCAGGTCTTGCGGCGTGCGGCATTGGCTGAGCCGGCTCGGGATCTCCAACAAAGCTTGCGCTCTGCGGTTCATCAAACCCATGAGTTCGAGTTGTCCGCGTGCGAAGCTCTTGGTGAACGGGTCATAGGTCTGGCTAAGTTTGTCCAGACCGCCGAAATAAATGTGAAAGAGGCTATGAACGGGTGAGTCTTCCTTACGCTCACCGCGTGACGCAGAAGCAACCATCGTACGTCTCCCTAATTGTGGATCGCCTAGTCTCGGCGGGGCAGCCGGAGCAGGCCAATTCCGTGAGGGGTATGCTGCCTAATGATTAATTTATTAGCACTTTAACAGGAGTAAGGGATGTCCCAATCGACGCATGACACACAACAAAATTGCTAGTCCGCAGGATAAATCATTTGCTACTTTTGATTGCATTAATTTCTATATTCTCTTTCAGGTTGAATTACCTTAAACCATGGCGCAAGAGTTTCCCAAGCTGACCCTGATCAACTTTTATGTGACCGCTATGCGCACCAGCTTTGTTTACTTGAGCACATGAACAGTTAGCGCCCAAGAACCCGTCCGTGCCACGGAAACCCCTTAATTTGGGCGTCAAAGTCCGACCGAGGCAAAAATTCGCGTGCCCAAATCTTCCAGTTTCCTAGCGAGGTAGCCGTTCTCGCTTGTTCCCAAAACAACCCCAATTCGCCTCCGTCTAAAATTACCATTTTCACGCCTTGACCGCGTCAACTTCTCGTGCAAACAAAACGATCATTCGTTTTGTTTTCACAACGCCGGATCCGGTTTTGTCCCGGTGTCGTTAACATTCAACCAGAGCAGAGAGATGCCAAAGCTTAAACCTGCCACCCAGCATGCCCGCCGCGAGCACATTCTTGACGCCGCAGAGGTTAGCTTTGCGCGCGCCGGTTTCCACCGCACAACAATGCAGGACATTTGCAAGGAAGCCGAAATCAGCCCTGGCGCGCTCTACGTCTACTTCTCCTCTAAGGAGGATCTAATCGCCGGCATCGCTGAGCGCGATCGCGCTCAGTTCGCTGAACGCTTCGCTGAGCTTTCCGCAGCACCAGATTTTTTGAAAGCGCTTGAGGCCCTGGGCAAGCACTACTTTGCCGAAGAGCCGGCTTACAAGCGCACGATGTGCATTGAAATCGGCTTGGAATCGACCCGCAATCTGCAAGTGGGCGAGATCTACCGTTCAGTCGACAAGTTTGTTGCTGAGAGCTTTGAGAAACTTTTTGGCCGGCTGGCCAAGGAAGGGCGGATCTCGCCGGATCTCGATATCGCAACGCTTGCCAAGGTCTTTACCGTCATAGGAGATGGACTGTTCCTGCGGCGCGCGGTCGACCCAGACTTTGATCCTAAAAAGGTCGTACCGGCAGTGGTGAACCTGATCGGCAAGTTACTGAACGTAAACCCGGCAAGACTCGAAGCCGCTGCAGACAAAGCATTTGAGCTGGAGCCCCGCTGATGAAAAAGTACGTCATCGCTTTGCTGGTCATAGCCGCGTTTGGTGCCGGGGTTTACCTGGTGCCGCAGACGGCGCTGTACGAGCAATTGCGCGGATCCGGACCGGCAGTCTCTAAGGCCGACACGCCCACTACGCCGCCGCCAGCGGTTTCCGTCGCTGAGGTGGCAACTGCTGAGTTCATCGAAACGGCAGTCGTTTCAGGCTCTCTAGTTCCTCGCGATGAGATCCTCGTCACACCCGAGCTCGAAGGATTTCGCGTACTCGATCTGAGGGTCGACGAAAGTGACCGCGTCAAGAAGGGCGATGTTCTGGCAACGCTGGTGAGCGAATCGCTTGACGCCCAGGTTGCCCAGAATGATGCCTCTTTGGCCCGTGCAGAAGCCGCCATATCACGCGCTAAGAGTCAGATAGTGGAAGCTATGGCGCGGGTTACAGAAGCAAAGGCCGCGTTTGAGCGTGCCAAGCCGTTACAGAACTCAGGCTACCTCTCAAAAAGCACCTTCGATCAGCGTGAGGCCGCGGCAGCCAGCGCGCAAGCACAGCTCGTAACCGCGGGCGAAAGCCTTAAGCTTTCTGAAGCCGAGAAGGATCAAGTTGAGGCGCAGCGGCGCGAACTCGAATGGCGCCGCTCCAACACCCAGGTGACCGCGCCGGAAGACGGCCTTATCAGCAGACGCGATGCGCGAATAGGCGCGGTGGCCTCAGCCTCGGCAAAACCCATGTTCCACATCATCGCGCGCGGCGAGGTTGAACTCGACGCGGAAGTTATCGAGACGGAACTGGCGAGAATCAGCGTGGGCCAGAAAGCACGTATCAACGTCGCCGGCGTTGGCGAAGTAGTGGGAACAGTTCGGCTCGTCTCGCCGGAAGTCAAAGAGGACACGCGGCTTGGACGGGTACGCATATTTCTCGGTTCCGATCCTAAGCTGAGGATCGGCAGCTTCGCGCGTGGTGTTATCGACACCGCAAGCGGCCGCGGCCTGGCTGTGCCCGCGGCAGCCGTTGTATTTGATAGCGGCGGCACATTCGTTCAGGTCGTCCGCGACGGCCGTGTAGAGCGGCGAAGCATCGAAACCGGTCTTATGGCAGGCGGCCTAGTCGAAGTTCGCGAAGGACTGGCGCTCGGAGACGTCGTCGTGGCCAAGGCCGGAACCTTCCTGCGCGAAGGCGACGCGGTACGCGCCGTCCACCCCAACTCCAAGATCAGTGAAGCCCGCTAATGCGCCTCAATATTTCCGCGTGGGCTATTCGTAAGCCCGTTCCCTCCATCCTGCTGTTCGTGGTGCTGACCACGCTCGGCATTATGAGCTTTGCCAAGCTCCCGGTAACCCGCTTCCCAAACATTGATATACCGGTGATCTCAGTAACGATTACGCAGTCGGGTGCAGCGCCCGCCGAACTCGAAACGCAGGTGACTAGAGAGGTCGAGGACGCCGTCGCTAACATTGCTGGCGTCAAACACATCATCTCAACGCTAACCGATGGTCGGTCTTCGACCGGGATTGAGTTTCGGCTTGAAATCGATCAAGACCGGGCCCTCAACGACGTTAAAGACGCGATAGACGAAATCCGCGCCGACCTTCCTCGCACCATTGACGAGCCGATCGTCAAGCGCATCGATGTGGAAGGTCAATCGATCGTCTCCTACGGGGCATCTTCGCCTGGCATGACATTGGAGCAGCTCTCCTGGCACGTCGATGACGTGATCAAACGCAAGCTCCAAGGTGTCAAGGGCGTCGGTCGGGTAGAGCGCTATGGCGGCGTCGATCGTGAAATCCGCATCTTACTTGATCCGAACCGGCTGCTGGCCTTCGGCATCACACCCGCCGAGGTTAACAACCAGGTTCGCGCCACTAACGTCGATTTGGGCGGTGGTCGTGGCGAGGTCGGGGGGCAGGAGCAGACGATCCGGACATTGGCCGGTGCGCGGCGGGTAGAGGAGTTGGCCAAAACTAAGATCGTTATCCCGGGCGGGCGCGAGGTTAGGCTTAAAGACCTCGGCCGTGTCATTGATGATGCCAGCGAGCAGCGCTCGTTCGCTCGCCTCAATGGCCAGCCTGTAGTGACCTTTGCGGTTTTTCGTTCCAAGGGAGAGAGTGAGCTTTCCGTTGCCGAGAGCGTCGATGCGACCCTTGCCGAATTGCGGGCGCGATACCCGGAGGTTAGGCTCACCAAAATCGATGACGCAGTCTCCTACACTGTGGGCAACTATCACGCTGCAATGGAGACACTGATCGAAGGTGCCATCCTTGCCGTTCTAGTGGTGCTGCTATTCCTGCGCAACGTACGCGCAACGCTAATTGCCGCCGTCGCGCTCCCTCTTTCCGCGATCCCAACATTTTGGGCGATGTCCGTCATGGGCTTTTCGCTCAA